>CAOQRA010000022.1 GCA_948512295.1 uncultured Eubacteriales bacterium | reverse complement strand
ATTTTGTATATTTTATATAAAACTAAATTAATATGATTTATAAATTGGGGAATGTTTAAATTTTAAAAATCGGATATGTAAGAATGTTGTCAAAGTATGGCAAAATTTGCAGCTTATTATCAAAATAAATATATGCATAAAAAAGTTTTTAACAATTGATGAGAAAAAAGCGAGTTTATTAAAACTGGATATCGGAAAGGGGGCGATACAATAAAGCTTGATTTTCAATATAAAAAGTCAAAGGAGCAATACATTCAGCTTTAAGACATCAAAGATGTACTCTAAAAATTAAAATGGATAAATTACGATTATAAAATTTCTACAATATTCGACAGCGAAACTTATGTTTCGCTATTTTTGTTGTAGTATTATTTGTCTTATCCTAAGTATTATATTTACATAGGAGTGCAGTATTATGTCAAAAAAAAGCATGGTTTTAACAGGCAAGGAAAATCAAAAGGCGGTGCTTACAATTGAAGAGCAGGGAAATGATTTGGTTGGAAGACTTAGATTATATAATTTTTCTAATGAGCCAAGCGGAATTATAAGCTTAGGCCTTTACAATGATGGCAAAGTCATTAAAGCAGGGCTTACTCGTCAAAGCAGTATGCTTTGGACGTTTCAAGCGCTAAACGAAAAGCTACCTAATAAGTTTTCATGTGCAGTAGTTAATATTTTAGGTGGCGAAAGCGAAGCGCTTTTATATGGCAATAGTGAGGGCAGTGGGAATAAAGATGATGTATATGGCGCGGTCATTTCTTCGCTTGAAAATGTTAAAAGTATGACTGAAGTGGAAAAAGTTTTAGATCTGCATGGTATTGATTATGATGAACAAACTCAAAAAGAGATAGATGAGGCAATTGACGAAGAATTTGAAGGTAAAACTTGTGCGAAATGTAAATACCGAGAATATTTTTATTCTCACTGCAAGGCAAGCGGCCTGCAAGAAGAAAGCCAAGAAAAGCAAGATAAACTTACATTTTATCAAGAAATTAAAGCTCAAATTGATAAATTGTTTGAAAAAAATCCGCAAGAAAAGTATCTCGAAAATCTTTTACCAAACTCTAAATTCGTGAAAGTTGAACTTGAAGGCGGAGGAGATTACTATGTTTTTGGGCTTATATATGATGAAGATAAATTAAAATATATTTGTTATGGTGTACCAGGAGTATATCAAAAAAATCCACCTAAGGAGCTTAGCGGTTATCCTGTATGGTTTCCGCTTGATAAGACTAAGACGGATGGCTTTGGATATTGGCTTACTTATCAAGATGCTGAAAGTGGAGAAAGTATTAAGGCTGTGGTGGAGTAATATATGCACATATTTTCCATTATTGTTTTGGTTTTATTAGCGCTTGTTCTTCTAGTTTTGGGGGGTTATTTGCTTGTAGGGAGCATTGCCTTTAGATTAGTTTTATCTAAAAATGCAAGGGCCAAAAAACTATCTTCAAAACACATGGCGCAAAACCTAGATGAATATATGATTGACCTTGAATGGTGGAAGAATTACCCCTTTGAAGTTTTGTCCGTCACTTCATTTGATAATTTTAAGTTGTGCGGGCATTATTTAAATAACAATAGTGATAAATTGGCAATTTTAGTGCATGGTTATGGCGGGGACTTTCGCGAAACATTTAATTATGCCAAGTATTTTTATAAAAGAGGCTATGATTTACTTGCCATAGAAAGCCGTGCACATGGTGCAAGCGAAGGGGATATGATTACAATGGGCTATCTTGAGCATAAAGATATATGCTCTTGGATTGAGCTTTCAATAACTAAAAACCCAAATTATAAAATAGCGCTTTTTGGACTTTCCATGGGCGCTTCGGCTGTGTGCATGTCGCTTGGTGACAATTTGCCTGAAAACGTAAAATGCGCTATATCCGATTGTGGTTTTGATAATGCCTTTAGACAACTTTGTTATATTTATTCTCACCGATTGCATATCAGTGCAAAACCTTTTATGAATTTTTTCAATGGCTATTTAAAAAGAGTAAAGGGATTAGACTTAAAACAAGCTGACGTAGTCAAAGCGCTCAAAAAATCACAACTTCCAGTACTTTTTATACACGGTAAAGAAGATAAGTTTGTGCCAACTGAAATGGTTTATCGTCTTTCAGAAGTTTTGCCAGAGGGGCGAAAAGAGGTATATATTGTGGAGGGTGCAAAACACGCTATGAGTTATCCGACATCGCCTAAAGAGTATGAGCACCGCTTAAATAGATTTTTAGACAAATATTACATGTAAAAAATAACAACCGTCTAGGTTGTTATTTTTCAATTTTTACTAATAGACTGTGCTTTGTATTATTTTTCGCTTTTGTCTTTTAAACTTTGATAGTTATCTATTGCAAAGGCTTTATTTTGTTCGAGCAGTTCTTGTTTGCTGCTGTCTTCCATAGTGATTGCGTAGCGCCTTTCATTCTTCAAAAATTCCATATATTTGTCAGCATTTAACGTACTTTCAAGGTAAAGTCTTTTTTCTTTTGGGTTATATCTATATAACGGCCAGTAGCCGCATTCCACCGCTTTTTTCATCTCTTGCAGGCTGTATTCAAGATTAAACCCTTGATTTATGCAAGTGGAGTAAGCAAGTATTAAGCTTGGCCCGTCGTGTTTTTCTGCCTCTTTGAAAGCTTTTATGCACTGAGTCATATTGGCACCGATTGCCACTTTTGCGACATAGACATTTGGATAGCTCATAGCAATTGCACCTAAATCCTTTTTGTGGGTGCGTTTACCTGCGTCATTGAGTTTAACGCTGGCACCCATTGGTGTAGCTTTACTACTTTGTCCGCCTGTGTTTGAATAGGACTCATTATCGAGTACTAAAATATTGACATTTTCGCCAGTTGAAAGTACATGGTCAAGGCCACCAAAGCCTATGTCATAAGCCCAGCCGTCGCCGCCGATTATCCAGACAGAGCGATTTTCTTTTTCATGATAGCTGCTGCCAAGGCGTATTCCTAAGCCAAACTCGGCGTTGTCTTCGAAAAGACTATTTGCCCAGGCAGGGCCTTTTCCTTCGCTATTTTTTGTGAAAGGGCAGGACGGATAACTTCCTGCATATATGCTTGAGCAGCCTGTAGCATTGGCAATTAGCATTTTTTCACCAAAAAGCATGGAAGCAAGTTTTATATATGGCGTTTCTCCGCAGCCAGCGCATGCACCAGGAAATTCAAAGTAACTTTCATTAAATTGGCAACCTTTTGCAAAGTCGTCAGTAAAGACGCTTTGTTTTACTTTTGGTAAGGTTTTGCAAAGGTCGTATTTTTGACGCTCTTCATCAAGAATAGCACTTGCATCTACCATTTGTAACGCTTTATTTATGGCAGGGCAGACGTTTGCACAAACCCCGCAGCCAGTGCAGTCCTCTGGCGAAAGTTGGATTTTATATAATGCTTCTTTTATTCCGATTGCTGCTTTGAACATGTCGGCGTTTTGCACATCTTCATTTGTCAAAACTGCTCGAAGTGCCGAATGAGGACATGCAAGCACGCATTGGCCACACTCGACACAGTTTTCTTTTATCCATTTAGGAAGTCTTGACGCAATGTTTCTTTTTTCCATAGCGCTTGTGCCAGTAGGAGTTACGCCATTTGCTGCAAACTTAGAAACTGGTATATCGTTGCCACACATGTCTTGAATAGGCTTAAATATGTCCTTATAAAATTGCCCACTGCCAGAGTCACGCTTAACGCTTTTTGTGCCATTAAGTTTATATACGTCAATTTCAATAAGGCTATTTTCTGACATTTTCATAGCTTGAATATTTTTGTCAACCACGCTTTGGCCTTTTCGCGAAAAGGTTTTCGTAATTTCTTTTGTCATATATGCTTCAGCTTCTTCCACTGAAAGAAGTGCAGTCGCCTTAAACAGTGCCATTTGCATAATTATATTAATTTTATCGCCCAAACCGCATTTTTTTGCGATTTCATATCCATTTATTATAAAAAGGCGTGCATTTTTGCTTTTCAAAGTATTAACATAATTTTGTGGAAGCACTTTATCAATTTCATTACCGTCAAAGATAGAATTAATAATAACTATTCCATTTTGTTTTAAGCCTTTTAAACAATCGTATTTATGAACAAAGGAAAAATTGCCTATGGATATAAAGTCGCTTTGATTTAATAGGTAACTGGAAAGTATTGGTTCATCACTTATTCTAAGATGTGAAATTGTCATGCTTCCAGACTTTTTGCTGTCGTATTCAAAATAGCCTTGAACATATTTGTCATAACTTTGACCAAGGATTTTTATAGTAGATTTGCTCGCTGACACTGAGCCATCAGAGCCTAGTCCGTAGATTTTAATCTCCAGCGCTTTATTTGGTTTTGCATCCACTAATGGAAGGGAAGTAAAGAATACATCGTCATTTATGCCTACAGTGAAGTTGTCTTTAGGGAGTTGGCTTTTAATGTTGTTTATGACTGCCATGGCACATGCAGGTGAAAAGTCTTTGCCACCAAGGCCATAACGCCCACCAACTACTTTACAATTTAAACCTGCCTTATGCACAGCCTCTATAACATCAAGAGCAAGCGGCCCAGTCGCACCATCTTCCTTGGTTCTATCAAGTACGCATATTTTTTGGCAAGTGCTAGGCAATATTTTTACAAAAAGTGAATATGCAAAAGGTCTATATAGTCTAACATAAATTATGCCAACGTCTTGTAAGTTTTCATTTATTAGAGTTTCTTTAAAAGTGGTGTATGCGCTTCCCATTACAACGATTACATGTTTGGCGTTTTTATTTCCATAGTACTCGAAAGGTGCGTAAGCGCGGCCAAGCACGCTTTCAAGCTGTCCACATACATTTTCAAAGTGAGAAAGTGTGGCACGAACTTTGCCCTCGCTAGCTTCTCTATTTTGAAAAAATACATCTGGGTTTTGAGCGGTACCAAATTGCACAGGATGATTACTGCATAGTGCATGTGCAGTAAACTCGCTTTGCTCTACAAGGCTTCGTGGTACCAATTTTAAAAGAGTGGCATCATCAATTTCTTCGATCTTTTGTATTTCATGACTTGTACGAAAACCATCAAAAAAGTGTATTACGGGATTGTTAGATTTTAATGCTAGCATATGTGCGGCCACTGCCATGTCTTGACATTCTTCCACGCTTGAGGAGGAAAGGATTGTTACTCCGCTCATGCGAGTTGCCATAACGTCAGAGTGGTCACAAAAAATATTCAGTGCATGACTTGCTACCGCACGAGAGGCGACATGAAGCACGGCTGGCAAATCTTCACCAGACATTTTATATAAATTTGGTATCATTAAAAGTAGCCCTTGACTTGCTGTAAATGTTGTGCCAAGTGCACCAGCTAAAAGGGCTCCATGCAAAGTACCAGCAGCACCAGCTTCTGACTGCATTTCAATCATTTTAACTTGTTCACCATAAAGGTTTTTAGCACCTTTTGCATTTTGTGCACTGCAATATTCAGCCATAGGTGAGGAGGGGGTTATGGGATAAACTGGTATAACTTCGGAAAGTTTGTATGCTATGCGTGCAACCGCTGTGTTGCCATCTACTATAATTTTGTTCATAATTTTCTCCATTAAAATTATATCGCATAAACTAGGCATTAGTCAAAGAAATCACGCTTTTTATTTTGAATTATTTCGTAAATATTGTATAATAATTTTTATGAAACGCGTTCTTCTTACAATTGAATATGATGGAAGCAGTTATAAAGGCTGGCAAAGGCAGCAAGATTTGCCAACCATTCAAGGCGAACTTGAAAAGGCACTTATGGTTGTTTGTGGCAAAGAGGTGGAGGTCTTTGCAAGTGGGCGCACCGACGCAGGAGTGCATGCTCTAGGGCAGAGTGTGCATTTTGATTTAAATGTTCCTATTCCAATATCCAGACTTGCCGATGTCCTTAATAGTCTTCTTCCAGGCGATATTGTAATAAAAAATGCCAAGTTTGTGCCAGACGATTTTCATGCGCGTTTTGATATTAAAACAAAAACCTATAAATATTTGGTTAATTTAGGTAAAAAAGATGCTTTTCAAGCAAAATATATGGCTTTTTATAACAATAATTTAGATTTGGAGAAAATGCAAAAAGCAAGCAAGATGTTTTTGGGTAAGCATGACTTTAAAGGCTATTGTAGCGCGCAAGCGATAACTAAGGATTATCACCGCACTATTTATCGATTTGATGTACGCAAGAAAAAAGATATACTTGAGTTTGAAGTTGAGGGTAGTGGCTTTTTATACAATATGGTGCGAATACTTGTGGGCACTTTAATAGATATAGGTCAAGGCAAACTTAGCGAAGAGAGTGCGAAAAAAGCATTAAATGATGGTAATCGTGCATTTGCAGGTGTCACGATGCCGCCAAATGGATTATATTTAAAAACTACACAATATTAATTGTCGGAAGAAAAATTTAAAAGCAAGTTTAAAATTTTAAAATTTTGAAATTTATTGATGCTTTGCATAACTTCCGCCAATATTAATTGCATTTTTATCTTGGTTATGATATATTAAAAAATGGAGAAAATTATGAAAACAGATAGACAAATGAAACAACTTTGGTTTAAATTTTTTGAAGAACATGGATTTAAAAAAATTCAAGGAGCGTCTATAATTCCAGAGAATGATCCTACAGTACTTTTTACGACTGCTGGTATGCATCCTCTTGTGCCATATCTGCTTGGAGAAAAACATCCAGCAGGCAATAGGATTTATGACGTCCAAAGATGTATTCGTACAAGTGATATTGATGAGGTTGGCGATAACAGCCATTTAACCTTTTTTGAAATGCTTGGCAATTGGTATTTAGGAGATTGTCCTAAGGCCGAGATGATAAAACTTAGCTATGAGTTTTTGACAAGCAAGGATTATCTCGGCATTTCAAAGGACAGACTTGCTGTTACAGTATTTGCAGGTGATGAAACAGCACCTCGCGATGACGAGGCGGCAAAAGCTTGGGAAGAGGCTGGCGTTAAAAAAGAGAACATCTTTTATATTTCCGACAACTGGTGGGCACTTGGCGGCGGCGTAGGGCCTTGCGGACCAGACAGCGAAATGTTTTTAGATACCGGCAAGCCTATATGCTGTAAAGAGTGCAATCCAGCTTGCGATTGCGGAAAATATTTAGAAGTTTGGAATGATGTTTTCATGCAATATAAAGTGGACAAGGCTGGAGAAAAGGCTCAAAAGCTTGCTCGTCCAAACATAGATACAGGTATGGGATTAGAGAGAGCTGTAGTCGTTTTAAATGGTGACAAAAGCGTATATGACAGCGGTTGTTTAAAGCGTGTTATTGATTTTATAAATGAAAAAGCAAAAATTAAGTATAACGATAGCATTGAAGCAAAAAAATGTTATCGCATTATTACAGACCATCTTCGCTCTTCCACCTTTATTTTAGGTGATGAGCGAGGTGTTACTCCGTCAAATCTTGGTCAAGGCTACATCTTGCGCAGATTTATAAGGCGCAGCGTAAATTGTGCACGCACTATTGGGTTAGAAGAAAGTGTGCTTTGTGAAATTGCTCAAATGTACATTGATGAATATGGTCAAGATTATGAGGACATAAAGGCAAATGGCGCAAAAGTTAAAGAAGAACTTGCAAAAGAAGTTGAAAAATTTTCTAAAGCCATTGAAGGTGGACATAAAGAGTTTGAAAAAGTTTTAAACGGCATTGAAAGGCACAAGCAGTTTGCAAAAGAGGGTGAGATTGTGGAAAATATCATCTCTGGCAATGCGGCATTTAGGCTTTATGACACTTTTGGCTTTCCTATTGAACTTACAATTGAACTTGCCAAAGCGCGCGGCTATAGTGTTGACAAAGAGGGCTTTGACAAAAAATTTTCTGAGCATCAAGAATTGTCACGTCAGGCTTCTGCAGGACAATTTAAAGGAGGCCTTGCAGACTCGTCCGAGGCAAGTGCATATCTTCATACAGCAACTCATATCATGCTGGCAGGACTTCGCAAAATGTTTGGTGAAAATGTATATCAAAAAGGTTCTAACATTACGCCAGAGCGTCTACGATTTGATTTTAATCTCGATCACAAGATGACGGAAGAGGAGCTTAAAACGCTAGAAAATTTTGTCAACGAAGCTATTGCAAATGCAATTCCTGTGACCTGTGAAGTTATGAGTGTGGAACAGGCTAAAACAAGCGGCGCACTCGGAATATTCACTAATAAATATGGGCAAGAGGTTAAGGTTTATACTATTGGCGATGTAAGCAAAGAAATTTGTGGCGGACCACATGCTAAAAATACTAAAGATTTACATCATTTTAAAATTATAAAAGAAGAATCAAGCTCCAGCGGTGTTAGACGTATAAAAGCAATTCTTGACTAAATTAAAAATATGTGCTAAACTTAATTAAAGGAGAAAACGATGGCAAAAGAAAGAAAAGTAACAAGAGGTTTTGGCTTTTATCTTTTTATGTTTATTCTACTTCTAGTTGCAGCCTTTATGGTGATTGTTTGTATTATGATGTTTAGCCCGGGCAAGGTTATTTTAGGCTATCAATATTTTAATAACAATCAAGAATTAGTTCTATCTACAACTAATGATGAAAGTAAGCAGCCTTTTAATTTTTCGACTAATAATAAGTTTGTAATTGATGCAAATACATCTAAAATTTCCATTGTTAAAGCGGATGTAGAAAAAGAAGAAATTATTTTTGTAAATAAAAGTATGGGTTTTGCAAAGTGGAACGACCGCATAAATGCTGAATTTAGCGTAACTCAAAAAGAGGGTGTGATAAATGTTCAAGCGAAAGAGCCACATGGATTTTTACATTTTTCCTATGATTTACAAGTGATTGTTCGCGTACCATATGATAAATATGATTTTTCAAAAACTGCTTTTGAAATTAACACTACAGAAGGATCAGTTATTGTGGGAAATCCTAGTCAAGTGGAAAAAGAGAATGACATTTTAAAACCTAAAAGTTTAAGAATTTCTACTCAAAGTGGAAACATCAATATTACTCACAGACTTGGCAATCAATATACCGAGGTGGTTGATGGAAAAGAGGTTAAATTACAAGAATGTGAATTTACTGACTTGAAGTTGTCTACAACTTCTGGAGCTATCAGAACAGGTCTTGATAGAATTAAAGCAAGTTTATTAATGTCAATGGAAACAAAATCGGGAGCTATCGATGTAAAAACCTTGCAAGCGGTGAATGGTTGTTTTATCAATCTTGGCGATGGACATTTACAAGCAAAAAAGGTTAACGGAGATGTTTCGCTGATCACTCATAACGGACGCATAGATATTGAAGAAATTCAAGGCTCATTTGATACCAATACTTCCATTGACGTTATAGATGCCGCAAATATAAACATTGGTTCCGTCAGCGGTGAAGTTAGTTTGCCTAATATTAAAGCTAGCAATGTAAACATTAAAAGCATAGGCTCGCAAGTGAATATTCAAACTACTTCTGGGAATGTAACTCTTGGTAGCGAGTCTGTCGGCATATATGACTCAAGCTATATTAAAACACAAAGTGGTACAATAAATGTTAGCATAAAAGATAAGAGAACTTTGAAAGTAAACCACTATTTCATAACAGAAAATGGGAATATTAATGTAAAATATTTAAACGATATTCTTTCTAATAATATAATAACAACTTCAAACGGAAACGTAAACGCAAGCGTTGGTAGTAAATATAAGTTTACTCTTCATTGCAAAGATTTTGAGGGGAAATATAAAGACTATGATAACCTAACTTTGACTTTTATTTCAAAAGACCAATATAAAAAGCAAGCTCTTAACGTTAATGGTTATGATGGCTCTACAAATATTCTTGATATTTCAACCAATGGGCATATTACTGTAGATTTATTAAAAATCGCATAAATTAATGCGATTTTTTTTAATTTACCCTCTTGAAAAGGTGTAATATGTGTGTTATATTAAAGGTAAGGAGAAAAACAAATGTTAGGATTATGTCACAAAAATTTGCCAGTTACACTTCTTATAAGGAAAGAGGATAAGCATTTTGATATAAATAAATATATAAGTGAGGGTTATGTCATTTTGTCTGGCGAAGAAATGTATAGAACAGCGCTAAGTCGCAGGGTGGCCAAGCTTAACGCAAATCCAGCAAATTTGCGGGGGGGGGAGTTGTATCCTGTAGATCCAACAGAATTAGATGCAAGTTATCCATTTGAGTTTTCTGATGATGAAATTATTGAGATTGCAAGACAAAAAGTAAAAAACTTACGAGATGGAGGGGCAAGATATGCATGTTTTTTACATCCTCATTGTGTTGAGACTAACTATGGCAAAGGTAGAATTGTGGAATTTGTAAGCGATTATGACTGTTCAAATCATCCAGTCACCACTCAGTATGAGTTTAAGACGTTTGCGGCAAACATTATTTATGATAGTGGTGCAAGATGCAATGGAGATGAGTTTTTAACACGAAAACTTGTTGAGTTAATGAAAAATAAATATCCGCTTGTTTACGAACATATTTATATAAGAGAAATGGTTAAATTTTATAGCCATGGTTATGATATAGGATGGGACTTTGACGAACGAGCGGAAAAACTTAATAAAGCACTGTCATATATCGGTAAGCAGGCAAAAAATGCTGAGGACCTTATTTTCTACGGAGTTGATAAATTACAATATACACAACTTAAAAAATTAAGACCTGGAGTTGAATTTGAATAATAAAAAATCACGGTTTTCCCGTGATTTTTTATTATTTTTTCTTTTTGTTGCAATTTTGATAGTCCATTACTGCGACTGTCACTGCGACAGTTGCACCAACGATAGGGTTATTGCCCATGCCAATAAAGCCCATCATTTCAACATGCGCTGGCACTGAGGAAGAGCCCGCAAATTGTGCGTCACAGTGCATGCGTCCCATTGTGTCCGTGAGTCCATAGCTTGCAGGGCCTGCAGCCATATTGTCGGGGTGGAGCGTACGTCCAGTTCCGCCTCCGCTTGCCACAGAAAAATATTTCTTGCCATTTTCCATGCACCACTTTTTGTAAATGCCAGCAACGGGATGTTGAAATCTCACTGGGTTGGTTGAATTGCCGGTTATGGAAACATCAACGCTTTCATGCCTCATAATTGCAACGCCCTCTGGTACGTCGTAACTGCCATAGCATCGGATTTCGCCGCGTTCAGATTTTGAAAAGCGCTTTTCGTTTAAAATTTTAAGCTCGCCGCTTGCATGGTCGTAACTCGTGTTTACAAATGTAAAGCCGTTAATTCGAGAAATAATATATGCGGCATCTTTGCCGAGTCCGTTTAAAATGACTTTGAGGGGAGTTTTTCGCACCTTGTTTGCCGAGCGCGCAATACCAATAGCACCCTCTGCCGCTGCGAAGCTTTCATGTCCAGCCAAAAATGCAAAGCATTTAGTTTTGTCATCAAGAAGCATTGCGGCAAGTCTGCCATGACCTAAGCCAATTTGTCTTTCATCTGCTACCGAGCCTTTTACGCAAAACGCTTGCAAGCCCTCGCCGATTTTTTCGGCAACTTCGCGGGAATTTTTAGCTCCACTTTTTATTGCGATAGCCCCGCCAAGAGTGTAGGCTTGCACCGCGTTGTCAAAGCAGATTGGCTGTATGCCTTTAACGATGTCATAGACATTAATTCCTGCGTCGCTACAAATTTTAACCGCGTCATCAAGACTTTTTAGTTTATACTTTTTAAGGACATCGCCGATTGAATTAAGTTTAGATTTCTCGTTCATCTTTAAGCCCTCCTTGGGTCAATCACTTTGACCGCTTCATCAAACCTGCCATAAGTTTTTGTTGCTTTTGCGATTGCTTCTTGCGGCGTGAATTTGGTGTCTTTTAGATAGTTCATAAGCGTGCCCATATTGACATATTCATAGCCTATAATTTCTCCATTCTCGTCCAACCCCTCTTTTGTAATATATCCTTCTGCGAGGTTTAGATATTTTGTGCCGAACTTTTTATTCGAGTACACAGTCGCCACATTTGATGATAAGGTTTTGCCTAGGTCTTCAAGCGCTGAACCAATTGCAAGACCTCCTTCTGAAAATGCGCTCTGACTGCGACCATATACTAGTTGCAAAAACACTTGTTTCATGGCATCGTTGATGGCGTCACACACAAGGTCGGTATTTAATGCCTCCAAAAGTGTTTTCCCAGGCAGTATTTCCGCTGCCATTGCTGCCGAGTGCGTCATACCGCTGCAGCCGATTGTTTCCACAAGTGCCTCTTCAATAATACCGTTTTTAACATTTAGTGTCAGCTTGCAAGTGCCTTGCTGTGGCGCACATTTTCCGCAGCCGTGCGAAAAACCAGACACATCTTTAATTTCTTTTGATTGAATCCATTTTCCCTCTTCAGGGATAGGACTAGTGCCAAAGCCCTCCATATTTTTTGGATAATTTGGACAAGACATAATTAATCTCCTTTTAACAATAGTAGTATAGCCCAAAAAGTTACAATCACAAAGCGTTTTACTTGACTTTTTATAAGTTAAACGCTATTCTTTTAACATTGGAGAAATATATGAACAAAGTTGATACAAATTTATACAATACATTAAAGGAACGCGGGCTTTTATATCAAAGCACCGATGAAAAGCGTTTTAAAGAACTACTTGAAAGCGGCAAGCCGATTACCTTGTACGAGGGAACAGACCCTACCATGGACAGCTTGCATATAGGACATTGCGTGCCATATTGTGTGCTACGTCGTTTTCAAAAAGCGGGGCATAAAGTGCTACTTCTTATGGGGGGCGCAACTGCCAGCATTGGTGACCCAAGCGGTAAAAGTGAAATGCGTAAAATGCTTTCATATGATGAACTTTCCGCAAATATTGAAAAAATTAAACGCACACTGTCTATTTTTCTTGATTTTGAGGGCGAAAATCCAGCAATTATCGTCAACAATGCCGACTGGTTTAAAAATCTCACATACATCGACTTTATGCGTGAAATTGGTGTGCATTTCAATATTAACAAAATGCTGACAAATGATATCTATGCAAACCGTATTAAAGAGGGCGGTTTGACGCTTTTTGAACTTGGTTATATGCCCATGCAAGCATATGACTTTATCCACCTCAATCGTGAGTATGATTGCAGCGTGCAATATGGTGGCGCTGACCAGTGGGGCAATATTGCGGCCGGAGTTGAACTTCAACGCAAACTTAATTATGTCAATGGAACAGATGTAGAACTTATAGGCGTGACAAATCCTCTTCTTCTTACTCCTGAAGGCAAGAAAATGGGCAAAACGGAAAAAGGCGCTATTTGGCTTGATAAGGATAAAATTTCAGCGTATGATTTTTATCAAGGCATTTATCAAACTCCAGACGCATGTGTACAAATGATGCTTGCGCTTTTTACGGATATTCCAATGGAAGAGATTAAAGAGCTTTGTGCCAAAGATATAGTCCTTGCTAAAAAGAAAATGGCTTATGAGATTACTAAGTTTGTGCGTGGTGAAGCTGACGCGATGGAGGCGCAAAAAATGAGTGAAAACCTCTTTGTGAATGGCGGAGATGACGCGCCTGTTTGCGAGTTCCAAAAAGTTGATTTTGCAAACGGAATGAACATTTGCGATTTGCTTGTTGCAACTAAATTATGTGCATCAAAAAGCGAAGCACGCCGCATGATTGAGGGTGGGGCAATTTCCATGAAAGGGGAAAAAGTAAATTCTTTCCAAACTAGTGTTACACATACTGATTTTGAAAATGGCAGCATTCTTCTTAAAAAAGGTAAAAAGAATTTTATAAAGGTTGTTATAAAATAATATTTGCGAATTGAGATTTCTCCGCTGCGCGCCCACATGTCACCTCGACCGTAGCGGAGAGGTCTTGGGCGCTTTGGTCGAAATGACAAAAGGAGTGAGAAAATATAAAATAATAAAAGTGGCATTAGTTACTCAATTTTGAAACTAACAGAATAATTAAAGAAAAACATAAACAAAACAGCCTATGTTTTCTTTTTTGCGCTTACTCTCTCTTAACTGCAAAAAGAAACGAATATCTCTGCCATTGTCACAGGTTGTCGTGAAAATAAACAATCTACAAATCACTAGACACTTGCTTTGATCTTGACGACAAAGAATATTCGCTTACACTAGGAAATATAGAGAGAAGAAAACAAAAAGCAAAAGAGCGGTGTGCGTTATGCTATGCCAGCAACCGCTCTTTTGCAAAGAAATTAAGTTATAGACATGTGCTTGTCTGGCGAGGCAAAGCCGAGCCACTTGTATAATACAAGCACACGCCTAAATGCCAAATTAGTTGACAATAATCATATTTTTATGATATAAAATGTATGAGGTTGATGTTAAAATGCAATTTAAAGATTATTGGAATGAAACTCATCAAAAATATTCGCAAGGAAAAATTGTCTATGATAATTGGCTTGACGGTTATAAAAGTGTATTAGATGAATGCAAAACTGCTGTTCTTGATTTAGGTTGTGGAACAGGAAATGACACTTTATACTTAACAGAAAAAGGCTTCAAAGTTCTTGCTTGTGACTATTCAGAAGTTGCTCTTGACAAAATTAAAAAATCTTTTGATGATGTAGAAACTATACTTTTGGATATATCAGAGGCACTTCCTTTTGCAGATAATAGTTTTGATATAGTTATTGCTGATTTATCATTACATTACTTTGTTGAGCAAACGACAATGTCAATTATGAAAGAAATAAAGAGAATATTAAGTCCTAAGGGTCATTTATTAGCAAGAGTAAATTCGATTGCTGATATCAATCATGGTGCAGGTCAAGGGAAAAAATTAGAAAAAAATTTTTATTTTGTTGAAGGATATAACAAAAGATTTTTTGACTTTAAAGATGCTGAAAAATTTTTCTCTATTATAGGAAAAACACAAATAAAAGAAGCCGATATGCTAAGATATTCTAATCCTAAAAAAGTAATTGAAGTAAATGCTGAAAAAATATAAAATATAATTTTTAAATACAAAAAACAGACTATTGTAAGTCTGTTTTTTGCTAGTTTAAAAATTTATAACCCTTGCCACTTTTTTTATTCAAAAATGTCAGCAGGGTGAATACCAATTGCTCGTGCAACTTTTACAATGTCGCCTATGTCGCAAACAGAGTAATCGTCAAGTATATCAGCAAGTGCTCTCATGCTGATTTTGCATTTTTGGGCAAACTCACGAAAGGTAATTTGGTTTTTATAAATGTAGTCATAAATTAAATCAAGCTTAATTACCCCAGTCATTTCACTTTTATTTTGGTTTTTGTTCATGCTATGCCTCCTTTTAAAACCGAATGGTTACACCTATTATATCGTAACAGATCGGTTTCAGTCAAGCATTTTGCAACCAATTGGTTTATAATATTTATAAATCGGAGGTGATTATGAAAGTTTTTTGTGAAAGACTGAAAGATTTGAGGGAAGAACAAAATTTGTCAACAAGACAACTTGCAAAAGAAATTGGTGTGACAAATATTTCAATAAGTCGATGGGAGCGAGAAGAGCGTATTCCTAATATCGAAAATTTAGTCGCGATTGCAAAATATTTCAAAGTTTCTACTGATTACCTTTGTGGACTCGAAGATTAGGTAGGACTCAAATATGAAAATTTTTGCTGAAAGATTTAAGGAATTAAGAGTAGAAAAGGGGATGAATATTGTCCAACTTGCAAAAGAAATGGGTGTAAGCCATGCGGCTATTAGTAGATGGGAATCAGAAATAAGAGAACCTAATTTGGAAAATTTAGTTCTCATCGCTAAATATTTCAAAGTTTCTACTGATTTCCTTTGTGGACTTGAGGATTAATAATTATTTTAGATTTCTCCGCTGCACTGCGTTCCGGTCGAAATGACAATGAGGGGGTAGATTTCTCCGCTTCGCTGCGCTTCGGTCGAAATGACAATAAGGTTTAGAATTTTTCACCATGTGTTCCCGCTGTCACCTCGACCGTAGCGGAGAGGTCTCGGGAACACTCCGATCGAGGTGACATTAAAGGCGCTTTGGTCGAAATGACAATAAAAATAAAAGGAGTTTCATGTTCACAAAACAGATTGAATTAATTGAGAAAAAATCGCGTTTTTTAGGATATTTACTTGAAAATACCAATATGCAAGAGATTAATGAAGCTCTTGAATTTTTACGTAGAGAGCATAAGAAAGCTACCCATATTTGTTATGCGTATAAACTAACTTCTCCGTTTGCTGAAAAGGCGGTGGACGATGGTGAACCAGGCGGCACGGCTGGCAGACCTATTCTTAACGTGCTACAAAAGAAAAATTTGAGTAACATTTGCGTTTTTATTGTTCGCTATTTTGGCGGTATAAAACTTGGCGCAGGCGGACTTGTGAGGGCATACACAAAAGCGACAAGTATGTTATTTACGGAGGGGAAATGACTATTACGGAAATTAAAAAAGTGGGTAAAGGATTAAGATATAGCGTGTATGTTGATGAGCATTTTGAGGGGACTTTTGAGGCTGAAATTTTGGCAAAATACAAGCTTAAAACTGGGCAAGAAGTGACGCGTAACGAGTTTGAAAAAATCAAAATTGCAAATGGTGACTATGTATGTTTTGACCGCGCACTTGGCTGCTTAGAAAAAGGCATGAAGACTGAAAAAATGGTTTTTGATTATCTCAAACAAAAAGCCTATCCAGAGGAGTGTATCGCTCGTGCTATTAACAAACTTAAAGACTATGGTTATATAAATGACACTGTGTTTGCAGAAACTTTCATTAAAACTTACTGCGCGTCAAAGGGGCGTAAAAAACTTAAATATGACCTACTTGCGAAAGGTGTAGCGAGCGAGGTCATTGAAGATAAACTTGCTGAGTGTGTGTCAGAAGAGGAGCAGTTAGCCTCATGTAAAAAACTTGCTGATAAGTATTTAAAAAACAAAACCTTGGACGCAAAAACTAAGCAAAAGCTATACAATCATCTTGCGAGCAAAGGCTTTGACTTTGGGGTAATTTCCAAGACGCTAGGAGGCTTAAATGATTGGGATTGATATTGTAGAAGTTGCAAGAATGTCACTTGAGGAAAAATTTATTGATAAAATTGCCGACGAGGAAGAAAAACAGTATATTTTGAGAACTTCGACTACGGCGTTGCAATTACAAAGGCTTGCATCGCTTTGGGCAGTTAAGGAAGCGGTTATGAAAGCGCTCAATCTAGGCAAGGCAAGCGGCGTCAGCTTTAAAGATATAAAACTATGTCACGAAGAAACTGGCAAGCCGTATGTGGAGCTTTTTGGCGTTGCCAAGCGTGAAATGGATATTTCTTTTTATGGCAAAAAGATAGAAGTGTCGTTATCGCATGAAAAAAGCCACGCTGTAGCTGTGGCAATTGTCGTTTAGGGCTAACTTTTGAGATTTCTCCACGCCGCCTTCGGCTTTGGTCGAAATGACAATTTAAAAAGACAATGTCATTTCGAGCGGAATGAGCAACAGCGAATGCAGTCGAGAAATCTCTTGGTGTTTTTGTCAATGCTATAATCAGCGTTTTACATAATAACTCAACTTTTTAATGCCGTATATTTTTTCGTCAACGAGCACAAAATTAGTTATATTTAATTTGATAGTTTTATCATGTTCGCAAACGATAACTCCGTTCGCATTAAGAAGCTCATATTTCTCTATCAAATCCATGCAATTTTCATAGAGCCCAGCTTGATAGGGCGGGTCGAGCAAAATTATATCAAACTTTTCTCCGCTTAATATTTGTAATGTTTTTTCATAGGGGAGTTTAATTACTCGTGCGTCTATATCAAGGCTTTTTAAATTCTCTTTAGTTAGGTTATAGCTTTTAAAGTTTTTATCGGCGAAAACGACCTCACTTGCGCCACGGCTTAACGCTTCAATGCCGAGAGCACCAGTCCCGCAAAATAGGTCAAGCACTTTAGCTCCCTCTATTTTTTCATAGATTTTATTAAACAGTGCTTGCTTGACTATGTCGCTTGTCGCGCGTAAATGCTCATATTGCGGATTTTTAATATTCCGTCCTTTATATATTCCCGCTGTAACTTTCATAGTTTTATTATAGCAGAAAATCATCAATTTTTAAAGTAAAAGCGAGAATTTTTGAAATAAACTTGCAAATATGTTGACAATTTTAAGTATAGGTTGTATAATACGACT
>CAOQRA010000021.1 GCA_948512295.1 uncultured Eubacteriales bacterium | reverse complement strand
CACCAAACAAAAATAATCCGAACCGAAAGGTGAGGATTTTTTTGTTTGGTATTTTTCAATTTTATTTTTTCATTTTTCACTTTTCTTTTTATCTAATGGATTATTTTTGAAATAAGAAATAAAAACATTAATGTAAATCTTTTAATAAACATATATCGCTCCCTCAGTTGAACAAATGCAAAATGCGTCTTGAAAGCGTATTTTTTTTGTGATATAATATTAATTATGGATAAAATTGATGTATTAAAACAATTGGCTGTAACCAAAACACAAAAACAAACCAGCGAGATGAATTTTTACAGTGGTGAGAAAACTTCTAGCATACGTTGTTCAAGCGACTGAAAAGTCACCCAAAAAGTTTAAAGCGAGTTTTGTAGATAAGCTATGGCAACTTATAATTTCTGCAAATGGGAATTTGGTGCGTGCTAATCTATGTAGGCTTGAAGATGAAGAGCGTAGAAAGGTACGTAAAAACTATCAAATTAAAGCTTTTGAAGATTTGAAAGAACTTGAGAGCTTGTCATTTTTAGCTTCAGAATGTAAATGTATTTTGCCTAAACAATATGCAGTTATTTCGAGTCGTTTGTCAGATGCTTTAAAATATCTTTCGTCTTGGATAAAAAGTGATAAACAGAGGTTAATGGATTAATGAAGCTTTCTGCCAAGTGATTGTCGTCTAGAATGTTAGTAAAGAATCTTTTAACATAATAAGTTTAAAAGATTTTTCCGCTATGCGTCAGAATGACAGACTCGATTGCTTAGAATGACACGCTCTAGGTATGTCATTCTGAACGAGCTTAAGCGAAATTAAGAATCTTTTTAATTGACCTAGTTTAAGATTATTTGGCGGCACCATGTTTGCCTCAGAAGGAGAAATAGTGAGAGGGTATATAATATGCATCTAAACAGCATAGAAAACATAACTAGGCTTGGACAAAAATTATCTTCAATTTTGCAAGAGTGAAATTGAAAATTTATGTAATAAAAATTTGAAATTATCATTGAACAGCAAAAGTCAAGTAGGGCGTTTGAAAGATGGTATTGATTTTTTAGGGTTTAGAAATGTCTTAACTGATAGCGGCAAAGTTATCAGAGTACTACGTGCAGCTGCAAAGGCTAAGTTAAAACATAAACTAAAATATATATCATTATTAAAACAAAATTCAATTGTCGATAAACAGTACTTAAACATTAGACTTGCTGCGTTTAAAGCTCATATATATAATTCAAACTCATTGCAATATTATTTTAATTTAGTTAAAAAGTATAATTTAAATTAATGTTTTAAAATCATTAGGGAGGTCAACCGAGAGGCTGATTTTTTCGTTTATGAACGGGTGAGTAAAAGTAATCTCTTTACAAACAAGGGCGGTGTGCGTTATACGGTTGTCTACTGTGCCATACAGAGTGTCGCCAAGCAGCGGATGACCTATCGACGACAAATGCACGCGTATTTGGTGTGTACGCCCAAATTTTAATTGACATTTAATTAGGGAATAATTCTCAAAAATTTTAACAGGAGTGACATAAGTTATTGCGTCTTTGCCGCTTTGTGAAATAACTCTTTTTCTTTGATTGATGCCGTTTTGCGTAATTGTTTCAATAGGTTTATTTATTTCGATTGTTTTATTAATTTCTCCTTTACAAAGTGCGTAATATATTTTTTCTACATTTTTAAGTTTATTGCAGGCAATTAAATTTTTGGCAAATATCACAAGCCCTGAAGTGTCAAAGTCCAGTCGATTCATTACACGCGAGGTATAATTGGGGATTTTGGAAGATAAATAATATGCTACAGCTCCTGCTAAGTTTTCAGTATAATGTGATTTTGTAGGAATGGTTGCAAGTCCACTGGGTTTATTTACTATTAAGTAATATTCATCTTCATACACCACATCTAGCCCTAGTATGCACTGCATAATACCAGATTTTGTAGTATTATCTGTCACAATTTCAAGTATGTCGCCTAAGTGTAGCGGTGCAGTAGTTCGGCTTGGCACGCAATTTACAAGTACGCGATTTTCGTCTTTGCGCAAAAAGGAGATAAAGCGTTCAGAATAGCCTTCATCTTTTAAAAAGTAATAAACTGACTTAAAGTCATTATGCATTTGATATGTTTGATATTTCATTTCTATATTATATCATATATTTTTATGATTTTTATTTTATTTAATAATTTAGTTGACAAAATTGGTTAATGTTTGATATATTTATTTCATAAATGCGTTGATGAAAGACAAGTAGTGCACTTCAAACTTTTATAGAGAGTTTGCCCATGGCTGAAAGGTGAACAAAGCGAGATTTGCATGAATTCACTTTCGGAGTTGTGTGGAGGAACGGAGTAATCCAAGTAATCTGCATCGGTGGCTTGCCGTAAGAAGCGTAATGAGGGCTTTCGAGCTAAATTTAGGTGGAACAGCGGGAGGTTTCTTCTCGCCCTAAAATAGGGCGGGTGAGAAACCTTTTTTAAAAGGAGAAAACTATGCAAGAAAAATTGAAAGAAATCAAAGAAGCTGCGCTTTGTGAACTTGATAAAGTGAGTGATGTAAAATCGCTTAATGAAGTGCGTGTCAAATATCTTGGAAAGATGGGACTTTTAACAGGTCTGCTTCGCGGTATGCGTGAGGTGGCAGCCGAGGAGCGTCCAAAGGTTGGCGCGCTTGTCAATGAAGTGCGCGAGGCAATCGAAAATGCCCTTAAAGCCAAAGAGCAAGCTTTTGCCGAGGCATCACTCAATGCAAAACTAAAATCCGAGTGGGTGGACGTCACGTTGCCAGGGCTTAGTCCTGTCACAGGAGCGGCTAACATTATAGAAAAAACAGTGGAAGAAGTGGAAGAAGTTTTTATGTCTATGGGCTATGATGTAGTTGACGGCCCTGAGGTGGAAGAGGACTATTACAATTTTGAACTTATGAATTTACCAAAGGGGCATCCAGCGCGTGACGCTCAAGACACTTTCTATATAGAGGATGAAAAAATCTTGCTTAGAAGTCACACTTCACCTGTGCAAGCGAGGGTAATGTTAGCTGCGGGTGGCAAAAAACCTATCCGCATGATTTGCCCAGGAAAAACTTATAGAAGAGATACTGATGATGCCACTCATAGTCATCAGTTCAATCAAATTGAGGGACTTTTGATAGATAAAAATATCAGCCTTGCAAACTTAAAAGCAACCTTTGATGAACTATTTTCTAAATTTTTCGGCGAAGATTGCATTGTACGATTTAGGCCAAGTTACTATCAATTCACAGAGCCGTCTGTTGAGGTGGATGTCGCTTGCTTTTCGTGTAAGGGCAAGGGTTGCCCGCTTTGCAAAAATAGCGGCTGGTTGACTATTTGTGGTGCGGGCATGGTTCATCCAAATGTGCTTCGAAATTGTGGTTATGATCCAAAAGTTTGGAGCGGTTTTGCTTTTGGTTTTGGGGCTGAAAGAGTGACAATGCTCAAGTATGGCATAAGCGATTTGCGCAAAATTTATCAGATAGATTTACGTGAAACTAAAGTGTTTGATAGGAGGGAAGACTGATGATAAGTTTAAATTGGGTTAAAGATTATATTTCTCTTGACGACCAAGATCCCCACGAGCTTGCAGTGAAAATCACTAAGGCGGGCATAAATGTGGAAGAAGTTGTTTCCAGCCGCATAGAGCATTTGATGATAGGCGTTGTCAAAGAGTGTATTATGCATCCAGATAGTGACCATTTGCACATCTGCCAAGTGGATGTCGGCGATAAGATTACACAAATCGTCTGCGGCGCGCCGAATGTGCGAAAGGGGTTGAAAGTTTTGGTGGCGCTTCCTGGTTGCAAGCTTCCGGGCGATTTTGAAATCAAGGCCGGCAAAATCCGTGGGCAAGAATCTAATGGTATGATTTGCGCGCTTTATGAGCTTGGTCTTGAAAAGAAAACCGATGAAGCCTATGCGCGAGGTATTGCGGAACTTGACACTGATTTGCCAGCTGGCACAGACGCTAATATTTACCTAGGCACAAATGACACACGGTATGAATTGGATGTGCACAAACATCGCAATAATGACTGCTATTATCACCTAGGCTTTGCGTATGAAATTTCCGCCATTTTAAATAGAAAAGTGAAATTGCCAGAAGTAAAATATAGCGAAATCAATGAAAAGGTCTATGATAACATTAAAATTGAAGTTAATACGGCTAAGTGCCCATATTATCTTGGTAAAATGGTCAAAAATGTCAAAATTGGCAAAAGCCCTAAGTTTATTGAGGAGCGCCTTATCGCGGCTGGTATGCGGCCAATTAATAATGTGGTGGATATTTCTAATTATGTCATGCTTGAGTACGGGCAGCCGCTGCATTTCTTTGATAAGGATAAGTTAGGCAACCATGTTTTAGTGCGTGATGCATATAAGGGCGAAGACATTACAACTCTTGATGGTCAGTTAAGGCAGTTGCGGCCAAGCGACATTGTTATCACGGATGGGCAGAAACCTATCTGCATTGCCGGCATTATGGGTGGCGAGAATACTGAAGTTGACGAAAATACTAAAAATATCTTTATTGAAAGTGCAATTTTTGACGCAATAAGTATTCGTCAGACTGCAGCGAGGCTAGACCTTAAAAGTGAGGCTTCAATACGCTACGGCAAAGGATTGAATTATGAATATACAAATGCTGCTATTGAAAGGGCTTGCAGTTTACTTGAAAAATATGCTGGCGGAAAAGTATTGGCTGGGATGGTTTGTCACGATAAGTTAGACAAAACTCCAAAAGTGGTTACCTTTAAAACGCAGGAAGTGGGCAACCTTTTAGGACTTGAATTGACGGACGAGGATACTAAGACAGAACTTGCACGACTAGATTTCCCATATGAGTTTAAAAATGGTGTGTTTACTGCGACCATTCCTAATAGACGTCTTGATATTGAGGAGAATGTTAACGACATTGCGGAGGAGATTGGCAGGCTTTATGGCTATCACAACTTGCAAGGGGTAATGCCAAATGTGCCTATTAGGCGAGGTGAATATATAGGTGACGTAAAAATTCGAAAAGAGATTTCTAGGCGTTTGCGTACGCTTGGCTTTAATGAATGTAAAACCTATACACTTGTCAGTCCTGAAATGGCGTCGCGCTTGCGTTATGAAAGCAAAAATCAAATCACACTGCCAAATCCTATGGTGGTTGAGAAATCGATTATTCGCACCAGTGTGCTTGCCTCACTTGTAGGTGTGTATGATTATAATAAATCACGAAATGTTAAAGATGTAATGCTGTATGAGATCGCTAAGACTTACGACTCATCATACGCCGAAGATGTCAAAGTTGCCATGCTTATGAAAGGGAGTTTCCTTAAAAACGAATGGCAAGGCATTGACATCAAAGCGGATTTCTACTGCCTCAAGGGCGCAGTGGAAAACCTTTTAAATTATTTAGGTTTTAAAAATAGATATAGTTTTGTCCGTGCGGAAGCGCCAGATTTTCACCCGGGAATTTGTGCTAAGATTTTGCTTGACCGTGAGGAGGTCGGAATAATTGGGCGCGTGCATCCAAGTTTCAAAAAGGACGAAGTTTACCTTTGCGAACTTTCTATGACAAAACTCTATAATAAACAAATAAAACCTCTTAAATACAAAGAGGCGAGCCGTTATCCAGAGATTGCCAAAGACGTAGCATTTATTATGCCAAATAATATGGAAAGCGAAACAGTCCGCATGCAAATTAAGCGCTCGGGCGGCAAACTTCTTGACTCAATTAAAGAGTTTGACGTTTACAAAGATATTGAAGAGGGGAAGAAATCGATTGCCTACAGCCTAGTATTTAAAGATGTCAATAAAACATTGTCAGACGAAGAAGCTATGAGTGTATTCAACAAAATTATCAAAGACGTTGAGGATAAGCTCGGGTTAAAGCTTAGAGGGTAAAAATGCATGTAGTAGGTAGTATGTAAAAATATTATAGACTACCTACTAAATAAAATATTAAAGGTGATAAGTGAGAAAAGACGCAAAATTAAATTGTCCTTATTATTTAGACAACGCGGCAACAACTAAGATGAGTGAAAAGTGCGCGCAAGTGATGCAAAATTACGCTTGCGAGGCTTTTTATAACCCATCAGCAGGCTACGGCTTAGCAATTTCAGTTGCGAAAGAAATGGCGACTGCAAAAAAGTCGCTTTTGAATAAATTAGGCGCAGCAAAAGGGGATATTATTTTTACTGGTGGTGCCACTGAAAGTAATAATCTTGCCATTTTGGGCAGTTTGAGAAATGGCAATTGGGAATATGTCTTTTCGGCAGGCGAACATCCAAGCGTTTACAATGTGGCACTGCATTTAAAGCAGCTTGGTTTTATTGCGCATATTATACCATTGCAAGTAAATGGGCAAGTGGATTATGAGGCGCTTGAAAAAGTGTTAAATGAAAAAACGCGCCTTATTAGTGTCATGCATGTCAGCAATGAAACTGGCGCCATAAATGATTTAGTAAAAATTAACAATTTACGTAATAAATATTGCCCAAAGGCGCTTTTTCACTCTGACGGCGTGCAGGCATTTTGTAAACTTTTATATAATTTAGATAGCATTGGTGTAGATTTATATTCAATTTCTGCTCATAAGTTTCATGGTCCAAAAGGCGTTGGTGCGTTATATGTAAAAAATAAGCAAGCGTTAAAAAATATTATTTATGGTGGTGGCCAGGAGGGAGGTCTACGTTCGGGTACTGAAAACATGCCAGGCATTATGGCAATGGTTGCCGCATGTAATATGGCAAAAGTGAAAGAAAATTATGAACATGTTAAAGCTGTTCGAAAATCATTTTTAGATGTTTTTATAAATGAAAAGGGTGTATCTTTTATAGAAACGGATAGCCCTTTTATTGTCAGCGTGTCGTTTACGGGCGTCAATGGTGAAACTCTTATGCGAGTTCTTGAAAATGAGGTCATTGTCAGTACTGGTAGTGCGTGTTCAGCAAAATACGCTGGTAATAGAATTTTGCAAGAGATAGGGTTGTCAGTGGAGCGAATAAAGTCAAGTATACGCGTAAGCTTTGACACGGAAATGAGTGAGGATGAAGCGGCGCAAGCTGGGGGAATTATACTACATAAATATCAAGAGTTACGGGAGAAAGTAAAATGAAAAAAGTACTTTTATTAAGATTTGGCGAGCTTTATCTCAAGGGAAAAAATCGTAATATTTTTGAAAGAAAACTATGTGATAATATTCGTAAAAGTTTGCAAGATGAACAATTTAAATTTGAGAATACTTTTGGCAGATATATAATAAGCGGCTACGATGAAGAACGCGAAAATGTCATCATTGATAAACTTAAAAAGGTGTTTGGGTTACATAGTTTAAGCCAAGCGGTGGAGCTTGATGCAAGTGAGGAGGTTATTACGCGTGAAATAGCAAAAATAAATATTGAACCAAAAACTTTTCGTGTAAATGTCAAGCGCGCAGATAAGAATTTCCCTGTTTCTTCTATGCCTTTTGCGGCACGTCTTGGTGAAGTTATTTTGCAAAATAATAAATGCCAGGTAGATTTATATAATCCGCAAGTGGAGATAAATGTAGATATTCGCATGAACAAAAAAGCGTACATTTATTATAATCGCATTGACTGCCAAGGCGGATTACCTCTCGGCACGGCTGGCAGGGCGCTTTTGCTGCTTTCTGGCGGTATTGATAGCCCAGTGGCTGGTTATCTTATGGCAAAACGCGGGCTGGAAGTTGACGCACTTCACTTTCATTCCTATCCTTATACAAACGAGCAAGCGAAAGATAAGGTTGTCGAGCTTGCAAGGAGGCTGACGGGCTATGTAGGCAAAATCCGCTTGCACGTGGTTTCCTTTACGCGTATTCAAGAAGAAATTCACAAAAATTGTGTGCCTGAATACATGATTACAATTATGCGCCGCATTATGATGCGCATAGCGGAGCGCATTTGTGTGCGTGATAACCTCGGTGCGATTGTGACGGGTGAAAGCCTCGGGCAGGTTGCAAGCCAAACCATGCAGTCCATGCAAGTGACGGGCAGCGTGGTTGAAAATACGCCGGTTTTTCGCCCATGTATTGCTATGGATAAACAAGATATTATGGATATAGCACAAAAAATCGATACCTATGAAACGTCAATTTTGCCATACGAGGACTGCTGTACAGTGTTTTTGCCTAAATATCCAGTTATAAAGCCGACCATCGAAAAAGCGAAGCGTGAAGAGTCGCATCTTGATATTGAGGGGTTTATAGAAAAGGCGATTGAAGCTGAAGAGGTGATTGAACTATAAAAAAAAGAGGACTGAATTTGTCCTCTTTTTTAGTATTCGCCACGATAACTATTGTCATAAGTTACGGCAGTTTCTTTATTGCCGCATATTTTTGCTGATAATGCTGCGCCTATGCCTATACCAAAAGTAGCACATGCTCCTAAGGCCCCCCATATTATAGAAATGAACTCCAGGGTATCCGCATTCGTGTAATTTTGTTTATACACAGAGTCGTCATTTTTTAGGAGGCAATCAATTGCATATTGATTTGATTGAGAGTATGCAACATAATCCTCATATTCATTTTGTTTGTTTGCGACTAATGTAATGTCGATAATCTCACCATTATCATATTTTAATTGCAACTCGTCGACTTCTTGCTTAAGTGCGTTAGCATGATTTTGCGCATTAATTTGATAGAGCGCGAAAGTGCCAGACTGTTTGAATTTTTCTATATTTACCTTTGGTTTTAAAAAAAATCTCATGTTCCTTTCCTTTATTTATGTATTTATTATACCACAAGCGGGTAGCGTGGAAAATCTCGCGGCGGGCGCGGGGCGGATATGCAGGCGAGGCTCAAGCCTCGCCAAAATCGCCGTGTGGCGATTTATAAGCCGCAAAAGGCGGCTTATACATATCCGTGTATGATTATAAATTTCAAATTCATAAATTTGCGTAAAATGCAATAATCATAAAAAATCAGTGAATAAATATACAAAAAACACTTGCATAATTATAAAAAATGATGTATAATAATCAAAAATGCATGAATAAACATAAATTTATAATTATGCATAAATTGCTACATGCCTTTAAAATAAAGGGATGTAGCGTTTAAGAGGAGTGGAAATGGCAAGAAGTGCAAGACAGTCAAAAATCTTGGAACTCATCTCTACAAAAGAGATTGAAACGCAAGAGGATTTGGCTAGAGAACTTAAAAATGCAAACTTTGACATAACTCAAGCGACTATTTCACGTGACATCAAAGAGCTTGGACTTACAAAAATTTTGTCAAGTTCTGGCAAATATAAGTATTGTTTTGTTGGAGGAGAAGAGCAAGTTATCTCCAATAAATACATAACCATTTTCAAAGAGGCTGTTATTTCAGTTAAGTCTGCACTCAATATTGTGATTATAAAAACCATCAAAGGTCTTGGCGCTGGTGTTTGTAGTTTTGTAGATAAGCTTAACTTAACGGAACTTATGGGGGCTACAAATGGTGATGATTGCGTTATGCTTGTTTTCCCATCTACCACTCTTGCAAGCGAAGTGGTAACAACGTTAAATGATATTTTAGTTTAAGGAGTGAACATGCTTCAAACTTTAAAAATACAAAATGTAGCACTTATAAAGCAGCTTGAAATTGACTTTGAAAAAGGCTTCAATGTGCTGTTAGGTGAAACGGGCGCGGGAAAGAGTATCATTTTTGATGCTCTCAATTTTGTGCTTGGAGGCAAGGCTGATAAGTCACTTATTCGCAGTGGGGAAAGTGTAATGAAAGTGGAAGCACTTTTTTCCTGTGTTAATCCTTTGATATTTAAAGACCTTGAAGAGTTTGATGAGCCTTGTGAGGAACTTGTTTTATCGCGAAGCCTAGACAGCCTTGGTAAGTCAAGTATACGAATAAATGGTGGAATTTTTTCCTTACAAAGTTTAAAGCGTGTAGGTGAGGCGCTTGTAGATAGTTACTCTCAGCATGAGGGTATGCAACTTCTTAAAAGTAAAAACCACCTTGCTATGCTTGATAAGCTAGGCGGTGAAGGTTTGAAACATATAAAGAACAAATATTTGATTGAATATGAAAGACTTATTGAATTGAATAAGAAGATAAAATCGCTAGGCGGTGACGAATTTGAACGTGCTCGTACTAAATCACTTTTATCATATCAAATCAAAGAAATTGAAGATGCAAATATTCAACTTGGCGAAATGGATGAACTTAAAAATAACATAATGCTTTTAGAAAGTGCGGAAAAAATTTATGATACTGTAAACTCTTGCGAAAACCTTTTGGAAAGTTCGAACATGAGTGCAATAGCTGCGGTGCATGACAGCACAATTCAACTAAGCGCGCTTACAAATATATCTGAAATAGAGGAGTGTCGAAACAGGCTTAACAGTGTTAAATATGAGCTTCAAGACATAAGCGAAACTTTGAAAGCCTTGCGTGATAACTTGACTTTTGATGAGGGGGAACTTGACAGACTGGTTCGCAGGCAAGACTCGCTTAAACTACTTTGCAAAAAGTATGGTGGAAGCGAAGAAAAAGTTCTCGCATTTTTACTAAATATAAAAACACAATTTGAGGAACTAGAAAATAGTGAAGAGCGATTGGCTCAATTAGAAAAGGAAAAATTAAAACTTGAGAAGTCAATACAAGCGGTTGCAAATGAGTTGTCACAAGCGCGTAAAGAAATAGCGGCAAAGGTTGAAGTTGATATAGAGCGCGAACTTGCACAGCTTAATATGAAATCCACTACTTTTAAAGTGCAATTTGCGCAAACCGATTTTGCTTTACAAGGTCAAGATGAAGTGGAGTTTGTTTTTTCTGCAAATAAAGGGCAGGAACTGAAAGCTCTATCTAAAACAGCGTCAGGAGGTGAAATGAGCCGTGTGATGCTGGCTTTTAAAACAATATTTGCACACGCAGGTAATGCTGAAACTTTGATTTTCGACGAGATTGACACTGGTATCAGCGGCGAAACTGGTTACATTGTGGGAGAAAAACTTAGTGCGTTAGGTCGTGATGGACAGGTACTTTGCATAACACACCTTCCTCAAGTTGCAAGTCAAGGCGATAATTTTTATTTTGTCGCTAAGACGAGTGACGCACATTCAACTTTTACTAGCATAGAAAAATTGGAAACTGGAAGAATAACGGAAGAACTTGCAAGACTTATTGCAGGGGATAAACTGACGGAAACTGCAAAAAATCAGGTACAAGAGCTTCGAGCCCGAGCAGGCAAATAAGCATAATATTAAGAAAACTGAGTAGACTAACCTATTAGAGTTAGTCTATTTTTTTTGGAGGTTCAATGAAAGTCTTAAGAAAATTAGCCTGGTTTGCTTTTGCATTTGTACTTGTGTCTCTTGCGGTTTTGTCTAACATTAAGCTAAAACAGCTATCAGCTTTGCCAGATGATTTTGTGGCTAGTTATAGCGACATTGACAATGTAAATAATAATGCATTATTTGGCGGATTTGTGCACGCTGATATGGAAAAAGGCATGACTAAAACTGGCGTAGGGAGAGAAGATGAGGGAGTCATTATTTTTAAGCTTTTTAATCTTATACCAATTAAAAAAGTCAATGTTAGACTTTTGCCAGAGGAAGAGGTGTACATAGGTGGAAATCCTATAGGTCTTAGTCTTAACACAGATGGAGCGCTTGTAGTAAGCGATACTCTTGTTAGTACTCAAAGTGGAAAACTTAGCGCGCATAAAAGCTCCAATTTCAAAACTGGCGATGTAATAACAAAAATTAATGGTTTAAAAATTGAAAACCTAAATGATATCAATTCTGCACTTGAAAATGCAGAAGACAATGTTAATATTGAATATTTGCGCAAAAATGAAATTAAAACTACAAATGTTAAATTGTTAAAGGATGAAGAAGGACAGTACAAACTGGGACTTTGGGTACGAGATGATATTTCTGGTATTGGTACGCTTACTTACGTAGATAAAAATACACATAATTTCGCCGCACTTGGTCATCCTGTCACGGACAGCACAGGTGGAAATATACTTCCAATCTCAGATGGTAAAATTTATGATTGTTCACTGCTTGGCATCACAAAAGGTGAACGCAATAATCCAGGCGAACTTCGCTGTCTTTATCTTCAAAGTGAAGAGCGTGGCTGCATAGAAAAGAATACAAAGTTTGGCATATTTGGTCATGTGGATGATTTAGAGGGCATTGTGGACAGCAATCTGACAGCGAAAATAGGTGGAAGATTAGGGGTTTCTCCAGGCAAAGCAAAAATAATTTCAAGTGTTTCTGGAATACGTGAAGAGTATGAAATTGAAATAATCAAGGCGAATTTTCAAGCAAAAAGTGATGATAAAAGTATTGTCTTCCGCGTAAAAGATAAGAGGCTTCTAGAACTTACAGGCGGTATTGTGCAGGGTATGTCTGGCTCGCCAATTCTTCAAAATGGAAAGATAGTAGGTGCAGTTACTCATGTGTTTTTAAATGACCCAACAAAGGGCTATGGTGTGTATACGGACTGGATGAAATAGGCAAAACGTGAAAAAAAGCGAATAGTGTCTGCTATTCGCTTTCTGATTCTTGAAGTTTTACTTGAGCGGTTGCATAAGGAATAAAAGATTTCAAGATTTCTGCTTCCATCTTTAATGCCTCAATCCTCTTTATAATCTTGTTTTGGTCAAATCCTTCGCCGTTTGCACTATGAAAATTCATGGCAAGTTTGACTAGTGTTTGGTATTCGATGCTTATTTCATGGTGCAATTTCCCGATTTTTTTGTCTGCTTTGATATATATTTTTTGCGCTCTGCGATTATCTTTTGGAAAATCTTTGCCCATATACCAAGTTCGCATAAGCATTTCGGCTTCATGAATTTCTTCATAAGCTTTGTTGAGTTCGTTTACCATGTATTGATAAAGTTCTTCTACTGTTTCAACTATATTTAAGTTTGCCATAATCTCTCCTATATGAAAATAATACCACAACCTGTAAAATTTGTCAATAGTATTTAGAATAAGAAAACACGATTTGGGGCAATCTAAATAGAGAGGAGGAAATTATGTTTATTGCAAATATTATTGCGTTTATTATCCTTGCGATTGGCGGGCTTAACTGGGGACTTGTTGGCATCTTCAACTGGAACTTAGTTGGTGCAATCTTTGGCGGGTTTAATGTAGGCTCAATCATAATATATGTGCTTGTGCTTGCGGCAACGCTTTGGCTAATATTTTCATTATTCTTTTCTCGCGGTGCAATTTACTTTTGTAAGTCACTTGAAGAGAAAAATAAGTCTACAAAGAATGAAAAGTAGCAAATAGTTTTAATTCATTGTATGAAAAAGCCTCGCAAACACGAGGCTTTTTATAACACAAAATTCTTTTACTATTTTTGATTTACTTAAGTTTAACAGTTGCGCCAACTTCTTTAAGTTTAGCTTCGATTTCTTTAGCTTCAGCAGTTGGAACGTTTTCCTTAATAACTTTTGGAGCGCCATCAACAAGAGCTTTAGCTTCGCTAAGTCCAAGAGAAGTGATTTCTCTTACAACTTTGATAACAGCGATCTTGTTTGCGCCAACTTCTGTAAGTTCAACATTGAACTCAGTTTTTTCTTCTGCAGCAGGGGCAGCAGCACCAGCAGCAGGGGCAGCAGCTACCATTGCAGGAGCAGCAGCACTAACGCCAAATTTGTCTTCAAGTGCCTTAACAAGTTCAGACACTTCAACGATTGTTAATTTTTCAATTTCTTCAACGATTTTTGTAATATCAGCCATTTTTTATTTCCTCCATTTGATATTATTTTTGCGGATTAACCGCTGTATTGTGTGTTTAACACCTTGCGGCCGTGGCCGCCATTTATAAGAAGTTCATATCCAAAGTCAATTAGACATATAGGAATACATAACGCGAAATTTAAACAATTAAAAGTACACGAGTAATTACAGGTGAAATCAATTTATTAAATATTTGCGTAGCAATCTTCTTATGATTTTTATTTAGTTGCGATTGCGTTAAGAGCAATTGCAAGCCCTTGAGTAGGGGCATTAAGAACTCTGCAAAGTGCACTTGCAGGTGCATTGAGAGTACCAAGTAATTTTGCAAGTAAAACTTCTTTGCTTGGTAATTTTGCAAGTTCTTCAATTTCCTTGCCTTCAACGATTGTTCCGTTAAGTAAACCAAATTTTACAGTCAGCTTTTTAGTTTTATCGGCAGCGTCGCATACAACTTTTGCAGCGGCAACTTCATCATCATAACTAAAAGCAACAGCGCTTGTGCCTTGAAGATATTCGTCGGCACCTTGGATACCAAGTTCGTTTAGTGCAAGGAGCATTAATCTGTTTTTGTAGACTTTGTATTCGCTGCCGTTCTTTTTAAATTCACGACGCATAGCATTGTCTTCAGCAACAGTAAGTCCGCGGTAGTCAACGAAAGCTACAGATTTTGCTCTTGAAAGCTTATCTTTAATTTCTTCAACAACCAACTTTTTTGCTTCAAAATTAGCACTCATGTTCCTTTTCTCCTTTTTTTCGCAAACATTCATTTGCTACAAGAATTTTGTGTATCAAAACAAAAATCTCTATGCCATGGGAAAAGGGCATAGAGAGAATATTTCACCTATTTAAACCTCTTCCTCGGCAAGCACACATTTAGTGTTTACGCATTAAGCACTTGCTGTCTATGGACAAGACTTTATTTTAACGTTTATAATTATAACCATAAAACTACACTTTGTCAACTGTTTTTTAAAGTTTTTTTATAATAGTTTAAAAATTGTAGAATCTCATAAATATATTTAAGCACAAATAGGTCAACAAAGCGCAACACTACAAAAAAGAGCGGTGTAATCAACTGCTCTTTTTCGTACAATGTGAAGCATATCTCCTTCACATTTATTATGATGGTCTGTTTTGTTAATAATATGCATGGGAAAAGGTAATTTTTAAAAGAATCTTCAACAAATCACCCCACGCGCGCGTATGCTAATGCATTCGCGGGGAGCCCGAGTGTTCAGAATGATAGTACCTTTATTTGTCATTTTGAAAAAAAGCGAAACATCTTTTTAGTAAACTCCGTGTACGAGTTTTGTCTAAGAGATTTCTCCGCTCCGCTTTGCTACGGTCGAAATGACAAAGAGGAGTACGCCAAACGGGCTAAACAAATATGCAGATAAGCCGCTCGAAATGATAATGTGTGTTTTTTGTCATCCTCATCCGCGAGCGAATGCGAGCGAGGGGAAGGAACTTTTTTCTGGTTTGTTTATGTATTACCTGGTCTAAAAGATTCTTCGTTTCACTCAGAATGACAATAGTATGCCTCTTAAGCCACCTCAAAATGAAAATAAGTTTATCATTTTTCCGTTGCATGCCTGTTTGCCTATTCGAGCGTTCTGGTTTTCCCGAAAACGCGTTGTGCATTTATGGGATAAATAGTCGTGAAATCTCGCACCACTTTGCATAGCAAGACGGCTTAAGTGTTTTGGTCAAAATAACAATAATGAAACTATACTTTTTTATATATTTCGCCTTTGCGTAGTAGGTAGATGTCGCCATAGTATTTAGCACCATCTTTATTTAGTAGAATGTATGAGTCGTTAGGTACGCATATGAGGTCACGCTTGAAACTGAAAGGATAAATATGTTTTTTGAATACAGGGTAACCGTCTTCCTCATAAAGATAATAACTTCCATCACTATGCGGAATAAAGTATTCATCATAAAAATCTAAACCTTTGATAAGTTCTTTCTGACCTAAGTCTTGTGTACCTTCAGGAAAGTTGCATATATTTTTGCATAGGTTCATGCTTCCAGCAGATACACCTATAATCACGCCTTCAAAGTGATTTAAGATTTTCTTAAAATGTATTTTATTTAAAAATTTTAATCGTGGAATTATTTTTCCACCGCTGAGCCAAATAAGGTCTGCGCCTGCTAGAATTTCTTTTGCTTCTTTTAAATTCCTATAATCTAAAACAATTTTTTCTTTAAAGCGAAGTCCTGATAAATTTAATGATTTAAAAAGTCTTGCACCTATTTCATCATTTGCTTCAAAATCATTTGGTAGGGTAGTAATTAAAACAACGCGGGTTTTACCTTTTAGATATTTTTTAATATTATCTAGTAAATTGTTAGCATTTGAAATTTTGGTAGGTATGTGCTTCTTTACTCCATCACTTTCTTCTATTTTTATGCATTTTTCAATTTCACTTGTCAGCAGCGCAGTGAATTTCATTTCTTTCATTTTAATCCTCCCTAAGTTTTATTATATTTGCAATCGACTTTCGCATATCTTCATTGATTGCAGCGTAATGTTTTTTGGTGGTATTGACATCTTTATGTCCAAGAACATCGGCAACGATATAAATATCTTTAGTTTCTCGATATAAATTTGTGCCATAAGTGGAGCGCAATTTGTGTGGAGATATTTTTTTTAGCGGGGCAGCCAGATAAGCAAATTTTTTAACTAAATTTTCAACGGCTCTTACGCAGATTCGTTTATTTTGAAGAGAAATAAACATTGCTTTTTCCTCTGTGTCAAGTGGCAGTGTGGCACGTTTTTCCAGCCAAGTTTGCAGTGCCATGGCTACTTCTTCAGAAAAGTATAACATGGCTTGGTTTCCGCCTTTTCTTGTAACGACAAATGCATTTTGTTTAAAATCAAAACTTGTAACATCCAGTCCGACAAGTTCGGAAATTCTTATTCCTGTACCTAGGAATAGGGTAATAATGGCGTTGTCGCGTTCAAAAGTATTTTTATTATATTGCATTTGTCTTTTTGTAAATTCGCTAGGATTTTCTATTTTGTTCATAAGTGAGTGCACTTCATTCTGTTCCAGACGAATTATTTCTTTATTATGCAGTTTAGGTGTTTCAATTTTGCTCGCCACATTGGAGGGGATAAGATCATGATTAAAAAGATATTTAAATAAGCTTCGAACGGAGGCAAGTTTTCTTGCTTTTCCTTTCTCTCCATTGCGATAAGTTTTTCCATCTTTTTCATATATGGAAAGATATGAAAGGTATTGTTCGAAATGTCGAGTTTTTATGTTATCTAAGTCTTTAAGTGTTATCTCTTGTCTTGGTTTATTAAGCACAAATTTTTCAAGATAATCAAAAAAAACTGCAAAATCCATTGAATAATTGTATCGCGTAAGCGAGGAGGTGTTATTTTCTATGCCTACAAAAAAGTCATAGCAAAACTCAGGCAAGTTTTCTAGATATTGCCCAGTTTTAATTCTGTTTGCTATATCGCGCTTTTCGTAAAAAGAAACTTTCGCCATAAATATATTATACTTAATATAAAAATAAATGTAAAGCAATTTTGCATACTATATATTGTGTTATGCGGCGCATACTAGGCACAATATATAAACATAGCCATATCTAATTAAAGAAAGATTAATATAAAAATGTCTATAAACATTAACATTATTTTACTTGACTTAAATATATAAAAAAGACTATACTTACAATAAGGAGAAAATATGATAGATATTAATTTAATAAGGACGAATCCGCAGTTAGTGCGCGAAAATATAAAGAAGAAGTTTCAGGATCATAAACTTGTATTAGTAGATGAAGTTATTGAGTTAGATAAATCACTTCGCATGCTAAAACAAGAAGGCGATGCTTTACGCGCAAGCAGAAATACTTTAAGCGCGCAAATAGGTGCGTTAATGCGTGAGAAAAAGGTTGATGAGGCGAATCAAATTAAGGCCACGGTGGTGCAAAATAACGCAAGAATTGTAGAGCTTGAGGCGGAAGAAGCGAAAGTGTCGGCAGAACTTCGTAGTCGTATGCTTGTAATCCCGAATATTATTGATGAAAGCGTACCTATTGGAAAGGACGATAGCGAAAATGTGCCTATTGCTAGTTTTGGCGATGCAAAAGTTCCCAATTATGAAGTGCCATATCATGCTGACATAATGGAAAGTTTTGATGGACTTGATCTTGATAGTGCTCGCAGAACCAGCGGCAATGGTTTTTATTACTTGTGTGGTGATATCGCAAGACTTCATTCTTCTATATTGTCATACGCGCGTGATTTTATGATTGATAAAGGGTTTACTTATTGTATACCTCCATATATGATTAGAAGTGATGTTGTAAATGGCGTTATGAGTTTTGAAGAAATGGAAAATATGATGTACAAAATAGAGGGTGAAGATTTGTACCTTATAGGCACTAGTGAACATTCTATGATTGGTCGATTTAAGGATACAATAGTCAAAGAAGAAAGCTTGCCGCTTAAACTCACTTCATATTCTCCTTGTTTTAGGAAAGAAGTTGGCGCTCATGGCATTGAAGAGCGCGGTGTTTATCGTATTCATCAGTTTGAAAAACAGGAAATGATTGTAATTTGTAAACCAGAAGAGTCTATGGCTTGGTATGATAAAATGTGGCGACTTTCTGTGGAATTATTTCAAAGTTTAGATATTCCAGTGCGTCAACTGGAATGCTGCAGTGGCGATTTGGCAGATTTAAAAAT
>CAOQRA010000020.1:9655-18560 GCA_948512295.1 uncultured Eubacteriales bacterium | reverse complement strand
CTTGCCACAAGTAAAAATTCTATTGATTTTTATTTTAAATTGGCCAAATCAAAATATCCTTCTGCGGAAAAGAAAAAAGAATATATTTTGATTAATCATAGCGAAAAAGTACAAACTGCTTTGGTTCCGTTTTTGAAATTTACCGAAATGTCCGTAGACAATTTAACTAATATTATATTAATGCTAAATGATCCAAAAATTAAAAAAGTGGTGATATGCACATATGCGGCAACTCTTGATGCACAAGCTTTTACAAAAAATTTCGACAAAACAGTGGTGATATTAGATAAGTTTGACACCTATGCATTACTATACAAGGCTTATGGCATTTTCCCAGAGGTTTCTATGGAATATAAAAAAGACAAAAAACTTGTCTTTCGTGATATCATTTCTTATGCGTTTAATCCAAGTCGTGCCAAAGGCTATATAATTTCTGCCCTGTTTCTTTTCCTTTCAAGTTTTATCATAGCTGCAAATCTATACTATTGTATATTCGCTTCAATTTTGCTTGTATTTGCTCTACTATCTTATTCTCAACCTTTCAAACCCGCAAACTTAAATGAAGAAGTAATATAAAATATCAATTAAATAATTTATCTTTTAGTTTGACTTTTATATTTTTTGCAATACCTTAATTTTAAGTTAAAACCAATCACATAAGTAATTCAATATGTTTAACGCCTTTTTTATTGGATTTTCTATAAATAATAAAGTTTGCGCCGATAACTTGCACAATGTCGGCGTTTATTTTATTTGCGATTTCTTCACAGACTTCTCTAGCCCTCATATCGCAGTTTTTTAAAACTTTAATTTTTATAAGTTCGCGTGCTTCTAAAAGCGACTCAATGGCCTCGTATGAATTTTCGCTAAGCCCCTCTTTGCCAATTTGCATAACAGGCTCAAGCGCATTGCCTAATCCTCTTAGCTGCGCACGTTGCTTTGTTGTAATCATAAAATTTGCTCCTTAAATTATCTTAATTGTTCTCTGAGATACTTCGCTACGCTCAGAATGACAAAAGTTTTTATTCAATGTATTCAAAAGTAATATCCTTAATTCTTATGCTGTCACCATTCTTAAGTCCGCGCTCACGCAGCATATCCATAATGCCAAATTCTTTAAGCTTTGCTTGAAAATATCCAAGTGAATAGGTGTCATCCACTATTACACCACGAATTAAATTATCGATTTTCCCGCCACTAACTACAAAAGTTCCGTCATCTTCGCGAGTTATATTGATAGACGTATAATCTCGTGAGTCGAAATCATGTTCTTCTATTTGAATTGGCTCTTTTTTAGGCAGTTGTGAAAGCGTTTCCAGCGTTTTTAACTTTAATTCGTCAATTCCTTGCATCGTCGCACCAGAAATCTCCAAGTGAGACACGCCGATTTCACGGTCAAAGCGTTGGCGTTTTTCTTGCAATTCTTCGTCTAACAGCAAATCTACCTTTGAAAAAACTACAATTTGTGGAGTTTTAGCAAGTTCTGCGCTGTATTTTTTAAGTTCCGCATTGATTTTGCGATAATCCTCTATAAAATCTCTACCTTCACTTTCACTAACATCAAGCAGATGTAATATTAGCCGTACGCGTTCTACATGTTTTAAAAAGTAATGACCAAGGCCTTGTCCCTCGCTTGCGCCTTCTATAAGCCCTGGAATATCCGCTACAACAAAGGTTTGTCCTTTTACCTCACAAACTCCAAGATTTGGATAAAGCGTTGTAAAAGGATAATTAGCAATCTTAGGGTTCGCATTAGATATACATGAAAGCAGCGTGGATTTACCCACATTTGGGAACCCCACAAGCCCTACATCGGCAATTGTTTTAAGCTCTAAAATCACTTCATGAGTTTGTGTGATTTCTCCAGTTTGACTATAACGCGGAGCTTGTTTTATAGATGATTTATAATACGCATTACCATGCCCGCCCTTGCCACCTTTAAGTGCTACATATTCACTTCCATCATCATGTAAATCTGCAATAATTTTATTTGTTTTTGCATCTATGATAACAGTACCACAAGGCACTTCAATTTTTTCATCTTTGCCGCCCGCACCAGTTTTTAACTTTTGGCTACCATTCTCACCGTCGCCAGCCAAAAACTTCTTTTTAAATCGAAAAGTGTAAAGAGTATTCATGTTTTTGGTTGCGACAAAAACAATGTTGCCACCTTTTCCACCCTCGCCGCCGTCTGGACCACCATTTGCGACCAACTTGGTGTGGATGAAAGAGGTTGCACCATTTCCACCATTCCCCGCTTTAATTGTAATTTTAACTCTATCTAAAAACACTCGCTATCCTTTTAATTTTAAATTCTTCTACTTCGTGCCGTGCTTGTTATTCTGACGACATAGTCGGAAAAATTCCGCGGCAACTCGCCCAGAATGACAAAGGATTTTTTCATTATTTTCCTTTATTTTTATTTCTGCACATATTCGCAAATGTGCACCCATCGCAGTCGGGCTTTTGTGCTTTGCATTTATAGCGCCCGAAATGCACCATTTGAAGATGTAGCTCGCTCCAATATTTTTCTGGGAAGAACTTAAGAAGCGCCTGCTCACATTTGAACGGATCATCGGTGTCGGCAAGGCCTAACCTATTTGATACACGAAGTACATGAGTATCCACCGCAAAAGCATTACCTTTAAACGCCTCACTTATCACTACATTTGCTGTCTTACGCCCCACTCCTGGAAGTGCCTCCAGTTTATCTCTGTCGCTTGGCACCTCTCCATTATATTTTTCCACTAAAGCGCGACTCATATTCAAAATGTTTTTCGCTTTATTGTGATAAAAGCCGCACGAGTGAATCAAAGTTTCAAGCTCTTCTTGGCTTAGATTAACCATCTTTTCTGGCGTGTTTGCGACTTTAAAAAGTTTGCTTGTCACTTGGCATACGCGTTTATCGGTGCATTGTGCAGACAAAATAACTGCCACTAAAAGTTCGTACGGCGTGGTATAATCAAGTTCGCATTTCGGCGACGGGAATAATTTATCAAGTTCTCTTTTGATTTCTTCTGGTTTCACATTTACCTCATAATTGGGAAAAGTACAACGTCGCGCACAGATTGCTGGTTATAAATAAGCATTAAAAGCCTGTCTAGACCGCAACCAAGACCAGAAATTGGCGGCATGCCGTGCTCCATCGCAAGCATAAAGCCCTCATCAAGATCCATTGTTTCGTCATCGCCTTGCTTCTTTGCCTCTAGTTGTTTTTCAAATGCAACGCGCTGCTGAATTGGATTGACAAGTTCGGAATAAGCTTTACATAATTCAGTTCCCATTACAACCACTTGGAAAACGTCTATTATGCGTTCATCTTTATCATTGCGACGAGCTAGTGGTATTAATGACGCTGGATAATTGTAAAGAATTGTTGGTTGAACAATTTGTTCTCTAATTTTTTTCTTATATACAAAATCTATTATTTGGCTAATTGATTTGTAATCTTGCAGCTCTCCCATAGTAAAGAGTCCTTTTGCGATAATTTTATTCTTAAGCTCATTAGGATCGTTTTCTGCAAGGAAATCAAAGCCCATAATTTCGCGCATTGATTCCACGTAATTAACTCTATCCAAATTTTCTTTTCCAAAATCCAAAACTACACCATCTTTTTCAATAGTTGTTTTCCCAGTCAGCTCGAGAAGTAAATTTTTAATAAACCCTTGGAAAAATTTGATATTTTCTTCAAAATCCCAGTAAGAGGCATACCATTCAACTTGTGTAAACTCTTGAAGATGCTGTGAATCCATGCCCTCATTTCTAAAGCATTTTGCCACTTCAAATACGCGGTCAAAGCCACCTGCTATACATTGTTTTAAAAAGGTTTCAGGTGCTATACGTAAATTTAAATCAATATCTAGTGCATTATGATGAGTGTAAAAAGGCTTCGCGCTTGCACCACATACCGCATTTTGTAAGATTGGGGTTTCTACTTCCAAAAAGCCATTTTCCCCTAAATATTTGCGTATAAAAGCAAGCAACTTGCTTCGTCCGATAAAGACCTCGCGTGCTTCATCATTGGTAATTAAATCTAAGTAGCGTTGACGATATTTAGTTTCAGTGTCAACAAGTCCGTGGAACTTTTCAGGAAGCGGACGCATGGTTTTAGAAAGCAACGTCACCTTTTCAGCTTTGATTGTCACCTCGCCCGTTTGAGTGAGATAAACCTCGCCCTCTACGCCTACAAAGTCGGCAATATCCACAAACTTTTTGTAGAAATCGTACGCCTCTTCATCAAGTTCATTTCTGCCAACCGATACTTGAATTTTACTTTCTATATCACGAATTTGCATAAAGCCAAACTTGCCCATAACGCGTTTAAAAACAATACGACCGCATACGCTGACGCGCTCGCCCACTTTTTCTCTCGCCTGTGCAATTTTGCAAGTTCGCTTAAACTTTGCCTTATAAGGAATTTCCCCCATTTCGCACAAAGTTTGAATTTTTTGTTTTCTGATGTCAACTTCATTTGATAAATTTTGATCTGCCATATTTAACCTCAATAATGAAGTTAACATAATTTTATATTTTTGTCAAACTATTTATATTTCTTTTTGTAATAATGCAAATTTTTATTTATTTTAATAATATAATATCGCGTTTCCTCAAAAGGAATTGTCGTGACCGTTTTGCCATCACTAATTTCACTATTTGCAAGCCACGCTTTCACATTGCCATACCCCGCATTGTATGCTAAGATTGCATTTTCAACGCTGTCAAATTGGGCTATAAGATAGTTTAAATACATAGTTCCCACTTTGATATTAAACTGCGGCTCAAAAAGTTTACTTTCCTCATACTCAACTCCTCGCATTTTACATATCCACTCGGCTGTCGAGGGCATTAATTGCATAAGCCCAATTGCTCCTTTGTTTGAGCGCGCAGCCTTATCAAAACCGCTTTCCACATTGATTACAGACGCAATAAGTGCGGCGTCTACATTGTACCTAGAAGATACTTCAAGAATTTCATACTTATAGGACATAGGATAAAAATAGTTATTCACAAAAAAAAGTGCTAAAGTAAGCCCAAGTATAGATATTGATAACGCAAAAATCCCATACCAAATTTTCATAAAAATAGTTTATGACAATTCAAAAATAGTATGTAAGAAACAAAAGAAATCCAACTGAAATGAATAAAAATAGTAGATTGTATGCACATACTACCTACTATATCTAGTATTAAATAATAAAAAAGGAAAATTTTATAATTGTATATCTAAAACGTATACAAGCCATACCAAAAAGATCCTTCCGCTATGCGTCAGAATGACAATCCCAGGGTCTGGCATTCTGAGTAAAACGAAGAATATTTTTCACCAATTCCATATTTTGTCATTTCGAGCGAAGCAACGCGGCGCGGAGAAATCTCAAAAAATTCTTCAGTCATTCACCCCATAAATATTAAAGCATTGATGGGGGCCCCGAACGCTCAGAATGACAATTTCGCGGGTTAAAAGCATTATGTACAGCTATTATTGTACATATTTTTTTGTTTTAACAAATAAATCTTAAGTATTTTTAAAAAATTCGCTCTACATCCATGCGTCCATTTGAAAAGGCAACCACATAAAAACCTATAAATGTATTAAATGGTTTTGTCGAAAGTAAGCTTTTAACTTCAAAAAAGTTATCTGGCAGAAACTTTACACAAATTCCACAAGCCGCTTGGCACGCTCGCGGTGTGTTCATTATACTGACAAACATTCCGTAATTTTTTAACATATTTGCAAAATACAGAGTTTCACTGCGGCTACGAAAAACAGCAACATTATATCGCATATTATCCTCACAATCACATTTTGCCCTCAATTACACTATATTGAATAATGTAGAATAATGTTAAAAAAGGGAAAAAATTATGATATATCTTGATAACAGCGCATCCACTTATGTAAAACCAAAGGAAGTAATAAAAGCTGTAAATGATGCGCTTTTAAATTTCACTGCTAATCCTGGTCGCAGCGGACACGCAGCAAGCATACACACTGCGATGGAAATTGAACGAGTTCGTGCAAGGCTAACAGACATGTTTGGCTGCCAAGGACATGCAATATTTACGCACAATTGTACTAGCGCACTTAACCTTGCCCTATTAGGCTCGCTAAAGCCAGGCGGACACATTGTATGCACTGAAAACGAGCATAATAGCGTGCTGCGTCCACTGGAACATTTGAAAAATAAAAGTTTGATTGACTATACCATAGCCTTTCAACATGATGACAAAGGGATTAAAAAAGAGGATATTATCCCACTGCTGCGCGACAATACTTATCTAGTCGTTTGCAATCATATATCAAACGTAAACGGTGATAAAGCTGATATAGCCGAAATTGGAAAGGAATGCAAAAAACGAGGTATATTATTTCTAGTAGATGGAGCGCAAAGTCTTGGACATACACGTGTGAACATGTGTGAAGATAATATAGATATGCTTGCATTCGCGGGTCATAAAGGCTTATACGCGCCTCAATCAATAGGCGGACTTTTAATAAATGGCGATGTACATCTCGAACCTATTGTATTTGGTGGCACGGGAACAAACTCGCTTGAGTTGATTCAACCACAGGAGCCGCCAGAACGCTATGAAAGCGGGACTATTTCCACCCCACTAATCTTAGGGCTAGGTGCAGGTGTCGAATTTGTGCAAACTCATTTTGATGAAATAAAAAATAGGTTAGATGACCTTACAACCTATCTTAATTATGAACTATCAAAATTGCCAGTAGAATGTTACACTCATCCAGAAAATGCAAACGGAGTTTTAGCGTTTAATATCAAGGATGTTCCCTCTAATGAATTTGCCACTTACCTTGATGAGAAATGGGGAATTTGTGTACGTGGAGGTTATCAATGCGCACCTATAAAACATCAAGCACTTGGCACACTTGAACAAGGAGTTGTCCGCGTTTCACTTTCATATTTTAATAATTTTTCACAAGTTCAACGACTGCTTTTTGCAATCAAAACCTATTTGAGAAAAAATTCTATTTAAGCACTATACTTGATTTTAAAGTTTTTTCGGGCTTTGCCCTCAGAATGACACGCCTCGGGATACATCATCTTGAGCATTTGAAGTTCTATTCATGCTTTAATTCATAAACTGAACCATCGAAAAAACTTTTAGAAATAATTTAACTTAAAAGTTACGGAAGATATATAATTCTTCGACAATGCTCACATGAGTGAAACCCGCTATTTTTTAAATTGTTAATTTCAGCGGTTGGAAGTTCCATATGGCAATACCCGCAATTATTACCTTGAAGCGGTACATAAACAGGAAAACGATTATCCTGTCTACGTTTTTTATAACTTTCCATAGTCTTTGCATCTATACCTTTTTCAAGAGAGGCAAGCTTAGAAACAAGCTGCTTTCTTACAGGCTCAACAGCCTCTATATCTTTGTCATAGGCAGCTTTACTTTGAGCGTACTTATCCTTAGCGAGGTTATAGTTTTTTATGGTCTTGTTAAACTCGGCAAGCACGGAATTAACATTTTCTGCAAGTTTAGTTAAATTCTTATCTAAAATGTTCAAGTTTTGTGAAAGTTTGTCTTTTAAAACTAGAAGAGAGTCTACCTCTTCCTTAGATAAGTTATCTACATTTTTGGAAAGCACTTCTTTCATTTTATCATTTTGAAGATTAAATTGGTTTTTAATAATATCAATTTCTTTTAAGAGAGCCGCTGCTTTATTTTCAAGATTGAAAGAAGCAAGCTGCGCTTGTTTAGCAGATGCAGACATATCAGTTGCCAATTTTTTATTTGCGTTTTCGCGAAGCGATTTTTCTATTTTAAAAAGCTCACTATCCACTTTCTGATATTCTAGTATTTTTTGTATATCCATATATTTCTCCTTAACTAATCCACAAAATCTATAAGTTTTTTGCTGCGATTAGGATGTTTTAATTTTCGCAATGCTTTAGCTTCAATTTGGCGAATACGCTCACGCGTAACACTAAATTCCTTACCAACTTCTTCTAGCGTTTTAGCTTTGCCGTCCATAAGTCCATAACGTTCCCTAATAACTTGCTGCTCGCGAGGCGTCAGCGTGTCAATAACTGCAAGCAGTTGCTCACGTAAAAGGTTTTGAGAGGCAACTTCCATTGGGCTTTTTGCACTTTCATCTTCAATAAAGTCAGCCATTTTGCTGTCCTCTTCTTCACCGACTGGAGTTTCAAGTGACACGGGATCTTGAGCACTTTTTTGGATTTCAACGACTTTAGCCTCACTTATACCCATTGCCTCTGCAACCTCCTCTAAAGTTGGATCACGCGACAATTTTTGAGTAAGGTTTCTTACAACTCTTCCATATCGGTTTATGGTTTCCACCATGTGAACTGGCAAACGAATCGTTCTTGATTGGTCGGCAATAGCACGAGTTATGGCTTGCTTAATCCACCAAGTGGCATAAGTAGAGAAACGGAACCCTTTGGTATAATCAAACTTTTCTACAGCTTTTAAAAGCCCCATATTCCCCTCTTGAATAAGGTCGAGAAAGGAAAGTGAGTTTGTAGAAGCCCATTTTTTAGCAATACTTACTACAAGGCGTAAGTTGGCTTGAGTAAGTCTTGCTTTGGCTTCTTCATCGCCTTCTAAAATTCTTTTAGCAAGCTCAATTTCTTCTTCTGGAGAAAGAAGTGGAGTTTTGCCTATGTCTTTGAGATACATCTTAACTGGGTCATCCACGCTTGAAAACCCATTCATGATTTCATTAAGCTCATTCTCATCACCGCCGCTGCCAGTAGGTTTAATGATTTTAATTTTTCTAGCTTCCAGTTTTTTCAAAAATTTTTGAATATCTTCCGCTGATACTTCATACTTAAGTAGTCTAAAATATACGTCCTCTTCGTTAATTGAGCCTTTTTTCTGAGCCACATCGCTAAGACGTTTCATTTCAAGC
>CAOQRA010000020.1:0-9645 GCA_948512295.1 uncultured Eubacteriales bacterium | reverse complement strand
TTTCTCTTATCTGTTTTGTGACTAAGTTTAATTTCATCATAATTTCTTTACGCTGCGTTATATCATTACACGACGAAAATTCCTTAGTTATCTCCATTTGCTTAGCTTTTAATTTATCCTCAGCAAGCATCCAAATCGTTTGTTTAAAATACATTTCTGGCGAAGGCTTGTACTGAGCGAAATCCATCGTTATACATTCGCTTAAAACCGGAATGTTTTCAACATCAAAATAGTCGTAATAGGAAGAAATTCTAAGCCCATTTTTGGCTTTTTCAATTATATCTTTATACTGTGGCAAAAGTTTAATATAATCTATTTTCTTATCTACATATTCCATTTGATGAATGAGCGAAGCAAGCACAAATTTAACACCTCTAATATTACCATTTTCACGAGCGATTAAAACCGAGTTTTCATCTTTCTTGTCTTGATTTATGGACGGTTGCTGTCCACTCATAAAACGCGTTAAATCCGCACGTAAATTCTCAATAGGAACATTAGATAAATCTCGTATTTTTTCAAGATAAGGCTCACGCTGGGCATCACTTTTTAATCTTAAAAGGTGCATCAAACAAGCCTTAGCAAATTGTCCTCTCTCTTGCGCGCTAGATAAATTAAAATTTTTAGTCTCAACCGCAATAAGGTAATCCATAACTGGCAACGCGTTATCAATAAGTTGTCCCAAGTATTCTTTACCTTTATTTTTTATCACTTCATCAGGGTCTTGTCCATCTGGTAAAGCTACTATTGACACATTAATATCATCTCCAAGCACATCTAGACTTTTAATGGTGGCTTTCTGCCCTGCCCCATCTCCGTCAAAACACAGAACAAAGTTATGTGATAGTTTTTTGAGGATATTTACATTATCAGCTGTCAATGCCGAGCCCATGCAGGCTACTGTTGTTTTAAAACCCGCGCGATGCATTGCAATAACATCAATCTGTCCCTCTACAATAATAATTTTGTCAAGCTTGCCTGCTTGTTTTTGCGCTTTTAAAAGATTTATTCCAAATACAACCTTGCGCTTTTGAAAAACGGGAGTTTCTGAAGTATTTTTATACTTAGCAAAATCAGTTTTCTCAAGAGCCCTCGCACTAAAACCTACACACTCGTTAAATGAATTAAATATAGGAAAAGTAAGTCGTGCCGCCATAGTATCAAAAATTCGGCCATCTTTTTCTTGTGCAATTCCGGCGTCAATTAAATCTTTATCCTTATGCCCTTTGCTACGAAGATAGTCGATAAGTTCATAGCCATTAACACTATAGCCAAGTTTAAAATCTTCAAGTTCACGTCTTGTGAAAGCCCTTAATTTTATGTAATCTTGTGCAGGCTTTGCAATAGGCTGATATAAATTTTCATGATAATGCTTCCATGCGTCTTCCAAAATAGACAAAAGCCTTTGTTTTTGCTCCACCTTGTGATGCGTTTGGTCGTCAGTCTTTATTTGAGGTATTTCCATATGGGCTTGCTCTGCTAAAATTTTAACAGCATCCATAAATTCGCAACTTTCCATTTTTTGAACAAAGGAAATTACATCGCCGTGCTCTTTACAGCCAAAACAATGATAGAACCCATCTTCACGAGATACAGCAAAAGAAGGGGTCTTTTCATTGTGAAATGGACAACATCCCCAATACTTCGCCCCTTTTTGGTCCAGCCTGACATAGCGTGAAATAACTGTTACAATATCGTTTTTTTGTTTTAACTGATAAAGAAAATCAGCAAACATGATTTTGTCTTGCAATATACCTCTCCCCAAAAAAACACTTACAATCTTTATATACTCACAAAATGAGGAAAATCCTTTTTTTATTTTGAAAAAATAAGCAGGAAAGTCATAAAATAATAATTTTCCACTCGTTTTGAAACTAAATCCGCTAAAAAAAAAGGTATTGACAAGAGAATAATATTGAGTTATTATAATGACGAGAGGTACATATGACATATACAATTACAGAATTAAGTTTAACAAAAGCAAATGTCTGCCACTATTATTTCTTAAAAAACATGAATCATTATAGCTTACACGAAAATGCTACTTTTGCACAGGCTATCCAGCTCGCAACAGATAAAGGCTATGAAATATCCTTAAAAAGCATTAAACAAGAACACAATAATATAATTTGCAGCACAGATGAACTATTAAATAACTTTTCTCAGCTTGAAATGTAGTTAATACTATATAATCTGCCCTTGCAAATACACATCTGGCACTTTGCCGACTATTACACTTTCACATATGGCGACTTCAAGTTCAGTCGTCATATTTTTTGTCATACTTGGAAGCACCATTCCAACGTTTACACTTACAATGAAATATAATCTATGCAAAGTTTGGTTTATACCCGCTGAAACAAAAGAGGAGTTGAATTTTGTATTGATGGTACCTACTGGCACAAGTTTGATTGAAATCATAGGCCCTACGCCATACAAAAAAGGAATGCCAGTAAAAGTTCCAAAAGCAATATCCACACCACTGCTGGAAAGATTATCCACCTTTTTTTGCACCTTATCTGTCACTTGACGAACCACATTATTTACCTGCACAGTATCAGTGTAGATAAGGGATATTTCATTGGAAGAATTATATTCAATTTTAACTAAATCATCATAAGTTATAAGGTCACTTGTCATCACTTCTTCCACAGATTGGCTGACAATTTGAGTGGAAAGCGAGCGAACACGCTCTTCGCTAAGCGTGATCACAATTGGCACGACAACTTTAAAATAATAAACGCAAATAGAAACTACAACGGCTAGAAATAGAAAAAGAAAAAGTTTCACCTTGGCTTTTTTGCCTAGGTGACGTTTTTTCTTAGTATAAATTTTCGCCCTCATATTTTTAATATATGAACTTGCAATCAATTAATTGACTAAAAGCAAGAATAATCAATATATAGTAGGTATTACGCATATACAACCTACTATATACAGACCGTAGAGCATTATTAACGCATTTAGTTTTTTGTCCTTGCATGAAAGATAAGTCCGAATAAGAAAGCAAAGCCCACTGCGGCAGCAATGCCTGCCGCGGTCGCTTCAAGCCCTCCCGTAAAAGCACCAATAAGCCCCCTAGCCTTTACCGCACCTATTGCGCCTTTCGCAAGAGACGCACCAAAGCCGACAATAGGAACATTTATTCCAGCGCGGGCAAAATCCGATATATAATCAAATAAACCAAAAGCCTCTAAAAGTACTCCAGTAAGAACAAATGTTACTAAAATTCGCGCAGAAGTAATATTAGTTTTTATAATTAACAGTTCACCAATAGCACATACTAAACCGCCTATTAAAAACACCCATAAATAATACATTTATTTTTCCTCCCCCTCTATTACAACGGCGTGACAAACTCCAGGTATAGTATCGCCTTGCTGAGTTGCTGTAGTAGATAAAAGCGCACCTGTCGGCGCAAACAAAACTCGTTTATACTCACCCGCTCTTAGTTTTTTCATTATAAATGAATTTAAAACAGTTGCACTACAGCCACAGCCACTTCCGCCTGAAAGCGTAGCCTGTTCTCGCGTATAATACATCTGCCCACAGTCGTTGTAATTTAATCCTAATTTAATACCTTGATCCTCCATAAGATCAATAAGTATTTCGCTCCCAAGTTTTCCAAGATCCCCTGTGACGATAAGGTCATAATCATCTGGTGTTGTATTAGAATCACGAAAATGAGCAAGAAGTGTATCCATCGCCGCTGGTGCCATTGCTGCGCCCATGTCATTTACATCGTTAACCCCATAATCAACCACACGCCCAAATGTCACCATTGAAATTCGAGGGCCTTTTCCTTTTTTTGCAAGCACACAAGCCCCTGATCCCGTCACAGTCCATTGCGAAGTAGGCGGACGCTGATTACCAAGCTCTAGCGGAAAACGAAATTGTCGTTCAGCAGTAGAAAAGTGAGAGGAAGTTGAGCAAACTAAATGATTAAATTGTCCTCCGTCTATGAGTGATGCCCCTATTGCTAAACTTTCAGCCATGGTTGAGCACGCTCCAAACAACCCTAAATACGCGAAATTAAAATCGCGCGCAGCGTATGAGGATGAAATAATTTGATTAAGTAAATCTCCTGAAAGTAGTAGCTCCACATCACTAGGCTTAATCTTTGCGTCTTCAATCGCTCCAATAATAGCATGCTGAACCATTTTGCGCTCAGCCTTTTCGTAAGTCTTTTCCCCAAAACTATCACTTTTCATGACATAGTTAAAAAACGGTCCGAAATTTCCTTGTCCTTCTTTAGGTCCTACTATAGAATAGCTGCCAATTATTACTGGCTTATTTTTAAATTTTATCGTCTGATTTCTTACCATAGTTCCCCTTTTAAATGAATAGATAAACTAATCCCACAAGTATGCTTGCAACTATTCCTGTAACGATTACTGGCCCTGCGATTGTAAACATCTTGACACAAAGCCCATAAATTATTCCCTCATGTTTAAATTCAAGCGCTGGGCTTGTGATTGAGTTGGAAAAGCCCGTGATAGGAACGATTGACCCGCCGCCTGCAAACTTACCTATTCGGTCATAAAGCCCAACTCCTGTTAAAAACGATGCCAAAAAGATCAAAACAATTAGAGTATAAGTCCAAGCAGTCTGCTCTGCCATGCTAGGAAATGCTAGCATTATAAGATCATTAATGCCTTGACCTATACAACAAATTACACCGCCCACCCAAAAAGAATTAAACAAACTGGGCCAAGGTCTTGTTTTAGGGATTTTCGCTTGAACGTACTTGTTATACGCCTCATTTCGCTTTTTTTCGTCCATATGCATCTCCTTTAATGATATTTGCCTTGTTTTTAAAATTTAAACGCATATTTTGCCATATTTTACAAACACTAACATAAAACATGGAGGTTTTAATGAAAAAAATAATTTTAAGTTCAATTGCTGGAATTGCTGCGTTAGTTTTAGTTGGTTGCGGCTCATCTTCACAAGACAACGCTATCAAAAATTTGTCAAGTCAACTTGATAGAGTCACAAATACTGTAGGAAGTATGACCACAAGTCAATATGCTACACTTGCCCCTACAAGTTATAATGTCAATGATTACACTAAATCAAATAATCAATATGGATATGTAGGCTCACAAATTTCTAAAATGCAAGCTAGTGCATATGAACAAGAATCATTGCAAGACTTACTGCTTACTAAAAGCGCAACTCTGAAAGCTGAACTGAATCAAAAACTCAAACTGAATAAAGAGCAAATTAAAGCTTTGAACGGACTTACTAATAGCATTAGCAAATATGCCACAAACTTAAACTCTACAAAATCAGATATTAATAACTCTGTAAAAATGATTCGAAAAAATAGTTGCAATAATTGTCAAAACGAACAAATCGGTGCATATTATCAAAGTTTAAACAATCATCTTGATGCAAGACTTTGCTATTTTAGAAATCTTTTAAACACAATGGATCAAATTGAAAACATTATTGGTTGCCCTAATTGCAACAAAACACAAAATCAAAATGAAACTAACAATGTGATCCAAGAAAATACTAATCAGACACCTATTGTAGACAATCAACCTATCGTTAATAATGTTAACGGTTACAATAATGGCTACAATAACGGATATTACAATAATGGTTACTATAATAATGGCTATAACTATAATCGCACTTTCAATCCATCTAGAAACACCGACACTTACCGACCGGGGATAAGAAATATTGACACATACCGAGCAAATCCTAACCAAAATCCTGTAGGCAACGGATATAATTATAGGTATAATGCTAATAATATCCCTGTTAATAATATTCAAACTCAGGAAGAGATTAATCAAAAAGATATGAAAAAAGAAGATGCTATCAAAAACGGCGTTATAACCAAAACAGTTGAAGAAAAACAAAAATTTATTTCTAAACTGCAAAAAGATGACACAACTAATAAGCTTCAAACAAAACAACAAGATTTTCCAGACGAAGTGAGCAAAACACAAGAAGTTAGAAACTACAAAAATCTTACTGATAGATTAAATAAGCTTGAAATCGATCATACTCAAACAAATAAAAAAATAGAAAAACTTATTAGAGGCTAAAGGCATTATAACAACTTATATTCAGCCTCAAAAATTGTATCAAAATAAAGCTCTAAAAACTATTGCGAATTTAGAGCTTTTATGTTTTATTTATTTGACAATTAAGCGTTAAAAATGATAAATTATTTTTGAGGTTAAATTATATGAAAAATAAAGGCATTTGGATTACCAATATAATATTACTAGTTTGTTTAATTATTGCTGATATCCTCTATATTACATTAGACGCTTCAGCTTACATTTTAAAAACTTTGGCAAGTGCCATTTTTGTATTAATTGCACTGGTAAACTTTATTTTTGTTTTTAAAAATGATAGCAAAAAATCATATAAATATCTCATGCTAATCGGAACAATCTTTGCCTTTGGCGGTGATGTGTTTTTGATTGACTATTTTGTTATCGGCGCTGCACTTTTTGCCATAGGACATATTTTTTACCTTATAAGTTTCTGTCTGCTTGTAAAACCGCGCTGGACTGACCTATTTATTTTTCTTGGCTTAATGACATTTGCATTGCTTGTGATTTTCTTGTATCCATTTAGTTTTAACGGCATGATGCCGCTTGTAATTGTTTACGCAGTAATTATTTCACTAATGCTTGCAAAAGCAATCGGAAATGCATTTGCAAAAAGCATGTTTCATAAGCCTATGATTTTTATTGCTATCGGCGCGTTTTTATTCTTCTTCTCTGACCTCTGCTTATTATTCAATGTGTTTGGTAATCTACCTAGAATAATGGATATACTTTGCCTTTGCACATACTATCCGGCTCAGGGCTTTCTCGCATGTAGCATACTATATCTTCAACAAAATGAAAAAATAAACGGCTTTCAGCGCATTGGCTATCGTACATATCAAATAGCTTTTCGTGCAATACTGCCTATTCTTCCATATCGCGAACCTAAAATTCTAAATAACAATGACGAGCTTATCGCAACACTCCAATCAGAAAACAAACAAAGCGTACTTTTCGTCACAGACAAAACTATCAAAGGATTAGGACTTTGTGACAACCTTTTGAAGTCACTCAAAAAGGCAAAAATGAATGTAACTATTTTTGATGAGGTTATGCCAAATCCGACAATTTCAACAATTGAAAAAGGTTTAGAAAGTTTTAAAAATAACCATTGCGACAGCATAATAGCTCTCGGCGGCGGCAGCGTTCTGGACTGTGCTAAGATGATAGGTGCAAGAGCGGTCAAAAATAAACCCATAGCAAAAATGAAAGGACTTTTAAAAATCCGCAAACTTTTGCCATGCCTTATTGCTATACCAACAACTGCTGGCACAGGAAGCGAAACTACCCTAGCGGCAGTCGTGACAGATGACAAAACGCATACCAAATTTGCCGTCAATGATTTCTCCCTTATCCCACACTACGCTTTGCTTGATGCAAATTTGACACTTGGCTTAAACAGCAAAATTACAGCTACCACAGGCATGGACGCTCTAACTCATGCAATCGAAGCCTATATCGGACGCTCTACAACTAAACAGACGCGAGCGGCAAGTCTTGAAGCAATCAAACTCATATACCAAAATATTGAGAAAGTTTATAAAGATGGCAGCAATTTGGAAGCACGAAAAAACATGCTTAAAGCAAGCTTTCTTGCAGGCGTTGCTTTTACTCAAAGTTATGTAGGCTATGTGCATGCAATCGCGCACTCGCTTGGCGGCGCGTATAACACACCTCACGGTCTTGCTAATGCGGTAATTCTTCCTGTTATGCTACGTGTATATGGAAAGTGCGCTGAAAAGAGCCTTGCAAGTATTGCAAAATTCATAGGCTTAAGTGACAGCGAAAATATCCATGAAGCAAGCGAGAAATTTATTGAATATATAGAAAAACTAAATAAAAAATTCGGCATTCCAAACCACTTTGAAGAGCTTAAAAAGGAAGATATACCCTCACTTGCAATAAAAGCTGCAAATGAAGCCAACCCGCTTTACCCAGTGCCAGAGCTTTATAATAACAATCAATTAGAGGAAATTTATTTAAAATTAATAAAAATATAAGCATTATATATGCCAAAATTACGCATAATAAAATTAATTTAAATAAAAGGTAGAAATATATGTATTATCAAATTTATGACATGTCAAATTATATATTTTATGCTTTATTTGGACTTTGCTTTATACTTCTATTATTTAAAATAATTCTCACCATCACCGCAATGTTACCAGGTAAACGCTTTCCTAAGGCTAAAAAAGAGCATAAGTATGCCATATTAGTGCCTGCTAGAAATGAGTGCAAGGTAATTCGCGCACTTATAGAAAGTATACAAAATCAAACGTATAACAGTGAACTTTTAGACACCTATATAATCGTGGAAAGTGAGGAAGACCCCACCTGCAAAATTGCCAAAGAGTATCCTCGCACTCATATAATCGTACGAAAACATCTTGAGCTTAAAGGCAAAGGTTATGCCCTCGATGAAGCCTTGCAAGAAATCCTTGCTAAACCTCATGACTATGAAGCATACTTCATATTTGATGCCGACAATATACTTGACCCTAAATATATGGAAGAAATGAATAAAGTCTATGACAAAGGCTATGACATGGGGCTTAGTTATCGCAACTCTAAAAACTGGAACGACAACTGGATTTCTGCCTGCAGCGGCATTACTTTTTCCATCTTCTCCACTTTTGATAATCGACCACGAAGCAGGCTGGGTTTTGGAATGCATGTAAGCGGAACAGGCTATTATATTGCTGCCCGTGTTATTGAAAAACTTGGAGGCTGGAAATTCTTTACGCTAACCGAAGACTATGAAATTACTATCTACGCCATGATTAACAATCTTAAAACCACCTACAATGAAAGTGCAAAATTCTATGATGAACAACCTACGAAAATGAAACAATCATGGGTGCAACGCATGCGCTGGTGTAAGGGCTACAGTCAAGTAAATAAAAAATACAATAAAGAATTGATTAAATCAGGATTAAAATCAACAGGCAAACAAAAACTAGATAAACTTATGTTTGCCTTTGGCGTCGTCCCCCTCGTTTGCACTATTATCACAATTTTTGCATATCAAGCTTTTAACATAGGCTATATGATTACGGGACTGGTACTGGACGAGCCAACTTGGTACATGTCACTTATCTCTTTTGGAGGCAGCTTGCTCGCGCTCTATATCTTCCTCATGCTTTATACAGTTGCAGTTATTATCGCCGAACGTAAAAACATCAATCTCAAATTTTGGAACGGCGTTGTTTGCGTGCTAACAAACCCCGTCTTCATGATGCTGTACCTACCCATTTACATTCACGCAATGTGCAAAAAAGAAGTAGAGTGGAAACCAATCGAGCACACAAAAACTCTAGAGCAAGAAGTTTAAAGCTAATAAAAACACTTAAGTCAATGTGATTTCAAAAATTCTTAAAAGCCTGTTCCTTTTCCTCTTTAGACAGTCCATAAAATGGGCTGTTTTCTTTTTTGAAGTTGTCATCTTTTAATAATCTGGTTTTATTTTACGCTCTCTCTTATTTGACAAACCCATAATATAATCAGTACTAACATCAAATAAAATTGAAGCGTTAACTAATAATATTAAATTATATTTTAATTT
>CAOQRA010000019.1 GCA_948512295.1 uncultured Eubacteriales bacterium | reverse complement strand
TGAAACAAGTGATATTCATAAAATCTTTGAACTGGCAGCGGCTGGTAAGCTTGATAAAGAGGGGCTTCGCGCAAAATTGAAAGAGATTGTAGCTTCTGAACGACAAAAAACAGACGCATCTGCTGAGAAAGCACAAGCACTTGCCAAAGAGATTGACAAAGAATTTAAACTATTTAAAGAGCACTCTAAAGAGAAAAAAGCAAAAGCCGAATCTGAATATGACAAAACCTTGGCTTTGATTGACAATTTAAAGGTTGAGGATGAAAATGATTAAAACTAAAACTCAAACAATATTAGATGAAATTGACAAAATGATAGATGATTACTGCGACTATCTAAAGTGCAGCAAGAAATTAAAGAAATAAAAAAAGTCGGCTGGAATATGCCGATTTTTTATGGATTAAATTCACTTGGATTTGTTTTTTCAATTTTTGCTCTAACCATTTCATTGGTCGCTGGCGTGACTTTTTGAGCTGGAATAAGTTTAACATCGTTAGGTGGAATTGACATTCCCTCGCCTAGCTTTTCACCGCCCTCGACAATAAGTCCGCTTTGTGGATAATAGAAATCATGTCGTATTTCTTTTTCTTCCACTAGTTGTCCATCTTTATAATATTGTAAATATCCCTTTGATTCATAGCCCTCGCGTGGATACTTTAGTCTATAATACTCCCCTTTATATAACACTTTTGAAGAATATTCTCCAGTTGAATCAGTTATAATTTTATCGCCATCATGCGGTATAATTTTCACAAATTCTACCCGCGTTTTAATTTCTTCTCCCTCATCTAGTGGCTTACCATATATTTCCACATTGACATTACTTTCGTCGCAAAAGGTTTTGATATAAATTGGGCAATCCAGCGTGTTTTTAAAAACTAAATCTGAATATCCCTCACTAACCATAGCATCAAAAGACAGCGGAACATAGGAGGCTGGAAGTGTATGGTGATTTGCTTCTAAAACTTCAACGTCTGCAAGTAGTAATGCGTTGTATAGCGTTGTGGACGCTTGGCAAACTCCGCCGCCTGCGCCCGCAACATAAACACCATTTAAAATAATGTTTGCGGTTTGATAACCATTTTCAATAGTGCGAGCGCCCGTTGTCGAATTAAAAGAAACTTCTTCATCTGGGGCTACAATCATTCCATTAAAGGCTTCAAGGGCTTTTTTTACATTCGCTTTCCTATCTTTGGAAGAGGTTGCATAGCTTGTTTTAAATTTGGAGCGCAGTGCAATGTTTGCAAGCATATCCTCTTTAGTTTCTGTAGGCACTGTTTCAACTATGGGTATCTCTACTTGCGCTACACCTGTTTCGAATGCCTCATCAATTTTAGCAAGAAGTTTTTCTCTTTCTACTTTTATGCCTGCCTTTCCGCCGTCGACTGAAAACATAGTTTTATCATCTGGGTTAAACACAATTTGATCTTCACTGCCTTCGTATTCCACTTGGCTTATAACCTCGTCAATCTTTTGATCCACACCGCCAAGTATATTTCTATAAGATATATTTAATCTTAAGCCTTCCTTTTTAATTTTGTCTGCAATTTTCTTTTTCGTGAAAACATTACCCTCGTGTCCATATTTCAAAGCGTTTTTTATAGGCTCGTCAAACGCTGCCTTTACTTCAAAGTCTTCTCCTTTCAAAGTCCATTTGTTATCTCCTTGAGTCAAGGTGATTTCAACATCCTTACGCTTTTGTAACATTTTATTTTCAACAATTGAAACAGCTTCCTTTTGTGTCATTCCAGACACATTAACATCATTAATATAAGTATTTTCATAAAATACAGTTTTGTCGCTTAGGTTGTCACCAAAATAAAACTGGCAAAAAAGCAGCAGCCCCACCGCCAAAAAACTCACACTCATAAGCCAAATTACCGATGACTTTTTATTTTTGGTCTTTTCTTTCTTTTTCATTAAAAATAGTATGCGAAAGTGGTAAAATTGTATACATGGAAAGCAAATCTTGTTTATAAACGCGATGCGAGCTTTTTCAAATCATTTTATAAATTTTTGTCGCGACACAAAAAACTGAGCCTTATCAAGCTCAGTCATATAATCAGTTTAAAAGTCACGACAAATTGCCATTTATAGCCTAGGCTTCCGAAGCTAAAGCACGCCTTGAACAACAAAATTGTTTGCATACAAAACATATCAACAAATCTTCCACTAAGTTTACTTTCTTGCGCCTCTTCGCACGAGAGTTGCGACAAACCGCCAACACGCTAACCATTTCAATCGCGGGAACATTCGGGTTCCCGCACCTTAGTTGGAAGAGGACTAGGTGGAGAAACCGCGAGGTAGCGACTTAGTCGAAAGACTAAATATATAAAAAAGAGGATTTAAAATTTATCCTCTTTCTTTCATTGCCCTTCTTCGCACGAGAGTTGCGACAAACCGCCAACGCATGTGCGGTTTCGTTTGGTCGCAAAGGGCGAAAACTCGCGACCAAATCGTAGAAATTTACCGTGTAAATTTCGAGAGTGTAAAGCGAGAATTTCGCCCTAATACTGTATTCCCCAATAAACCTCATGTTTTGCCTTTTTGCCACAAACAATACAAGTGTCGGACAAATGCTCTTCTTTGAATGGTATACAACGGGATTTCATGCCTCGAAGTTCTTTCATTTTTAGCTCACACTCCTCATCTCCGCACCACATAGCACGAATGAAGCCTGGCTTGTTGTTAATAATCTCCTTAGCCTGCTCCATAGTTTTGCAGATATAAGTTTTTGATTGATTGCGCTTTAATGCTGTTTCAAACATGTTATTATGAATGTCGTCTAAAAGGGTTAGGGTTTTATTTTTCACATCGCCTAGCGTGCAGTCCATTTTTTCATTAGTATCACGGCGCGCAAGCGTCACTTTATTTTCTGTCAAATCGCGAGGTCCAATCTCAATACGCACAGGCACTCCTTTCATTTCATGCTCGGCAAATTTAAATCCCGCACTTTTTTCACTGTCATCAACAAAAACACGCACTCCCGCTTCTTTCAACTCGGCTTCAAGTTTTTTAGCCGCCGCCAGTACTTCTTCGGTGTTTTTAATCGTCACAATAACCACCTGTTTAGGTGCAATGCGAGGTGGCAAAACAAGTCCATTGTCGTCACCATGCACCATGATCACAGCACCGATCATGCGAGAAGTTGTTCCCCAAGAGGATTGATATACATGCTCCAATTGATTTTGTCTATTTAAGAATTTTACATCAAACGGCTTAGAAAACTTTTGCCCGAAATAATGGCTTGTCGCACTTTGAAGAGATATGCCGTCATACATCAAAGCTTCGACAGTTAAAGTATATTCCGCACCTGCAAACTTTTCCTTTTCAGTTTTCTTGCCAACTATGACTGGGATTGCAAGATAGTTTTCAAATAAGTCCTTATACACATTCAGCATGCGCAAGGTTTCCTCTTCTGCCTCTTTAGCTGTCTCATGCGCCGTATGCCCCTCTTGCCACAAAAATTCACGCGTACGTAAGAATGGCCTTGTATTTTTCTCCCAACGCACAACGCTGCACCACTGATTGCATAGTTTAGGGAGGTCACGATAAGAGCTTACCGCTTTAGCATAATACTCGCAAAAAAGAGTTTCGCTTGTAGGACGTACGCAAAGTTTTTCATCGAGAGGGCTTGAGCCTCCTTGAGTCACCCAAGCAACCTCAGGAGCAAAACCTTTTACATGTTCGCCCTCTTTTTTCAAAAGGCTTTCAGGGATAAACATTGGCATGTACACGTTTTCATGTCCCAGTTCTTTAAATTTAGTGTCAAGAACTTTTTGCATGTTTTCCCATATCGCATAAGAATATGGTTCAAAAACTATGCAACCTTTAACACCACTATACATAGCAAGGTGTGCTTGCTTTACAATGTCCGTATACCATTTTGCAAAGTCCTCATCACGAGAGGTTATCAATTTGTTTTTAATCATAAAATTTACTCCTAGCAAAGTATAACTTGAACATTTGAAAAAGTCAACTTTAAATTAAAAAAAAGCTTAACATTATAGCTAAGCCGTTTTAAAACCTTTAGAGATTAGCGCGTTGTAAATTGTGCTGCTAGGGATTGACACGCTGCCAAGTTGCAAAAGTGTTTGGGGAATTGGATAGCCTCCATTGATATTTTCATTATAGAAAAAGCCTGAAAAATCAGAAGAGGAGCCAATTAATGATTTGAAATGTTTTATGTTCGTCGCTACTTGCACCTGTCCACTTGCGATGCAACTTGCAAAATTTGAAATGCCGTCAGCGGCAAAAACATTTGTCGTGGCATCTGTTGAAAGTGTATTTAGGTACAAATTTATTGCCACACAATTTATAATTTGACAGTTTCTTGCAGTCCCCACCATCCCGCCAATCTGAATGTTTTGTCCTATTATTGAACTGTTCATTATCATACAGTTTTTTAAAGTCCCGCCACGCATTGTTCCAACCAGCCCCCCAAGAGACAATTCACTTTTTTCAGTTAAATGCCCAAGTATATTCACGCCATCTACAATACAATTTTCAATTGTACCACCAAACATAATCCCAACCAATGCGCCAGTAAACCTGTCGCCTTGAAGTATACAATTTCTAAAAACTATATTTTTTAATACAACCCCAGTATCCGTTCCAGAGATAAAGCCCCCATCGCGATCCACCTCGTACAGGTTTGTCAAATTGCTTATTACATGTCCGCCGCCATCAAGCGTGCCTACAAATGTTTTAATACTGCCCCAGTTGTGTTCACTCATATCAACATCGGCATCTAGGCGATAATGCAATCCACTTAATGCGCTTGACCTGCTATCAACTGCAAGTTTTGCAAGTTGTTCTGGCGTTTTTATTATGAAAGGACTTGCAGCGGTCCCACTGCCACTGGCATAGCTTGATGCGGCGAAGTCGTCCCACGTTTTGTTGCTCCACTTAGCGTATAGAGTATGGTCGGTAGTTTCCGACATGGTAGTACTTGAAGTAATTTCAGTTTCGTAGTCATCATAGTCAACGCACTCAAGACGAATGTTTTTGAAGTAACTACGCTCTCCATAATTCCAGCCTAACATAAAATATACTTCAAATTCATTCTCTACTTTGAAAGTATATGCATAATCTTTCCATTGATTTGAATTTGCAGACGTTCCATTTATATATTCATTATTTTTGTTGTATAAATGAATGCCCGTCGTGGTTTGCTCATCAGTTCTTGTGGAGTGTGCAGTATATGAAAGCCGATATGTAGCTCCTTTCATAAGATACGGCACATTATATCTATGATCTTCAGGACCCGCCTTTCCTGTCATACCTGCCCAAGCATACGAGCCATCACTTTCATGTGTCATATAGGTAGGCTCATCATCTTTTAATCTCTCCTGTTCATTAAAGAAGTTCATAAAGTCTTCCATGTCAAGGCGGTTGTACTTACGATACCAGCCATTAAATATATATCCCTCACGCGTAGGCGTTGGAAGCATACCATAGGTTGAATTGTAATTCACTGTTTTGGAAGATGACGTAACTGTACCGCCGTTTGCATCAAATTTGATTGTATAACTTGAAACTGCGTCGATGCCTATACCTTTTTCTTCTAAATTTTTTGCGAAGCCAAAAATCCCCCCCCCGCAAGCAAAGCAATGCCACTTGACAGGAGGAGAATAAACGCTGCTATACCCAAAGAAAATTTCTTTTTCATAGTGTATTCCTCTTTTTATTCAGTTATATATTTATATTATATTACATTTAAAATTTTTTACAAACAAATTTAGATAACTTTTAAAAAATAGAACCGTTATTTAAAATGATCTATTAAAAAGTTGCCTTTTTGACTTTCTGTCTCAGAATTTTTATACTTTTTTACTCACAAAAACATATCCAAACGCGCCTGGCCCCCAGTGACAAGCAATAGCTGGGTCAAGGTTGTCAAAACTTCCCATAAGTGGCATATATTTGGAATTTGTGGAAGCTAAGAGTTTCTCAAGATTTTCCTTTTTATAGGTATAGGAAGGTACTATTTCATAGTTTTCGTCTACCCCAAGTTCATCCAAAGCGTTGACAATATATGACATGCCAAGTTTAAGACCAATCTTTTTGGCAATCACAGACACTTTGCCATTTTTAAAACCTATTATAGGCTTAATATTTAACATGCTTCCAAGCAACCAATCTGCTTTTGAAAGTCGTCCTCCACGCATAAGATAGGTTAAACTTTCAGGTATAGCCATAATTTGTATCCTTGGAATAAGTGCATTAACTTTTTCAACAATCTCGTCTAGTTTTTTGTCGCGGTTTTTATTTATCTCATCTACAAGCAGACGCATACCGCCCACCGCCATACGAGAATCAATAACTCTGACTTTTTCATTTTCTTCAAAGATTTTGCGAATGGAGCTAAATGTGCTGGAAATCTCTCCAGATATTGTAAGAATGATAACGTCATCCCCAGCCTTTGTACATTTGGTAACGCGTTCTTCAAGTTCGACAAGGTTAGGCAAGCTGGTTTTGGGAAAATCCTTGTCGTCAATAAGATATTTATAAAACTCCTCGACTGGCAAATCTAGCCCATCTTGAAATTCTTTATCCGCAATGTTAATAATAAGAGGAATGATTTCTACTTGATACTTTTCTTTTTCCTCTTGTTTAATGCTGCTTCCACTATCTACAAATACTTTTAACATGCCATCTCTCCCCTTTATATTCTATTCATTCGTCTGCTTTTACTTGACAATTTTGCATTTTTTTATTAACATGTATCCGTGATTACGTTTGTAATTACTGATAGTATATCATAATAACAGAAAAATACAATCAAATAAATTTCAGTAGTTACACAAATGGAGGTTTTGTAATGGCTGAGGAAAGGAATATATTTGGACTTAAGAAACATAATGAAGAATTGAAAACTTTAACGCGCGAAAGTATTATAAGCGCACTTATGCTGCTTGTAAAAAATAAATCTTTTGAGCAGATTTCTGTAACTGACATTTGCAATAAAGCAGGAGTGTCGCGAAATGCATTCTATAAAAACTTCAGTACAAAGGAAAATGTTTTTATGTCAATGGTTTCTAAATTCAATCATGAAATTGTAAACCGAATTGGAAATCCATTTGAGAAAAAAGCCACTTTAAAATGGTATGTCGAGTTGTATAAAATAATAAATGAAAACCTTGCATTGCTACATATTATTATAGATGCTGGATATCAAGGGCTGTATCTTGATTACGTCAATCAAGTACTTACCCAAGATAAAAATCTTACTACTAAAGCAAAATATCACAGGCTGCTTTGGAATGGCGCTATACAAAACACAACCGTACAATGGATAAAATCAGGGCAAAAAGAAAGCATAGAAGAGATTGCGAAAATCTGTTATGATAAGCTAAAATTTCTTGAACTTAATTTGTGGTTTTTATAAAAGTCTCCAAGCTTGGAGACTTTTTTAGTCTAAAATTTTCAATGATTTATTCACGTCCCACTTGGATATCTTTCTGTAAAGCAGCGGCGAGGCGAGAACTGTAAACACTATTTTCACAATGCGCACATGGTTGCTCTAGCCAACCTAGCCCAATCCAAAACTCAATCCGTCCTTATTACTTTTCTTTATAATATATTCTTTTGGAAATTGAAACAAACATTCGACCAAAAAGGCCGCCAATAAATAGGCTCAGCATGTTAAATATCGCATCGCTGACATTGACGCCTCGCGTAACAGGCACTATAAATTGAAGCAACTCGAATATGAAACCAAAGGCAAAGCCGAAGTACCAGCAAAACATAATTGCTGTCAATGGTTTTAAATGTCTTAGAAAATATGCAAGTATTAGCCCTATAGGAATTAGAATAATAAGGTCTATGACAACATCAATGATTGAAAGATTGTTAAATCCTAAGTTTATAACTTTTTCATTAAATTCAATGTCATAATTATATTGAATTTTAATTAAGCCATTTGAAATCGAAAGATTGGCAACCACGATTGCAAGCGCAAGAATAATATAAAGCGCTAATAAAATTCCTAATATAACAGACTTTGCTTTTCCATTTTTTAAAAATATCAATAAAAGTATGGGTAGCAGCACACAAGCAACCGCATAACCAATTATAGCAATCGTTAAATTCAATGAAACACCTATCATGTAAATATAATACATTAATAAAAAAAATAAGGCAAATAAAAAGCCTACTTTATTTAGAATTTGCCTAATTTTTCACAATTTAAAATTGATAAGGCTGATTTTTCTTACTTTTTATTGACAATAGCCGTTTAATTATATATAATAAAAACTGCTTTAAAACAAGTATGCACCTATGGCGGAGCGGGGTTTCCCATGAAAAACAATAAAAAATAACTTATGTGCGGATATGGCGGAATTGGCAGACGCGCTGGATTTAGGTTCCAGTGGGAAACCGTGCAGGTTCAAATCCTGTTATCCGCACCAAATCAACTTGGCTTTGTTTTTTATGGGGCGCACGGCTTGGGACTCCCCGATAGTATTTATACTTTTGAGGCGAATACGCGCTGGATTTAGGTTCCTTCGGGGCTCCCCGAAAGCGCTTGCCGCTTTTGGGGTGAAAATGGGAAACCGTGCAGGTTCAAATCCTGTTAGGTGCACCAAACATATTGTATAAAAGTCTTTTTTCCAAAAGGCTTTTTTCATTGAAAAATACACAATATACAGTGATATTTGCTATTAAAACCACAATATACAGAGATGACAATTTTTTTGATTTCGATACCTGCCAAAACGAGTCTTTTTTCAAAATGCAAAATTTTTGATTTTTTTGATTTTTAGCCTAAAATTTTAATTTTTTATCAAAAAATTGGCTGTCGCAAAATCAAAATAAAAAAATCAAAACTGAACACCGAGAAAATCAAAAATAATCAAAATAAATCAAAAAATCAAATACAGATTTTATAAAGTTATGTTATAATATTTCGTAAGGAGAAAACTATGTTTTTGGATAATCATGGTAATTATGAAATAATTTGCAAAGTAAAAAAGAATGTGCTTGATAAGTAACAAGAAATTAGGTTTGTTGTTGAGGCAAATGATTCAAACGACGCAAAAATATCGCATAAAAGCAATTAAAAGCAGACGGCAAGAAGATTTATGAAATAGAATCGATAAAACTTATCAAAAGCTCTAGAAGAGTCCGCAATGTGGTTAGGACAATTGATACAGGAACACAAAATCAAACGCCGTAACAAAGAAACATTTTGATTGGAATGGGAATTGTTGCATTTTTGATTTTGGTTGTTATTTTTGTTCTTGTAGGAACAGGTGTTATAGGATAGATGGGAGATGAATATGGATAAAATTTTAAAGTTAAATGATTTATTAAATTTGTCAGTTGAAGAGTTAAAATATACAAAAGTTAGACTTAATACAAATAATGGAAATAAAAATCCTATTGATGAATTTAAAAAGAATCCACAAGAGTTGCTTCAATGGAATTATTGGAATAATAAATCTTATAGGAATGGACAGATTTCAATAGGTTTGGTCAATATGGGGCATGACAGATGGTTGCTTTTTACTGTTGGCAAAATAAAAAAAATACTTGATTGTCCATTAAAATCAGATAAGACACCAAGTCAAGATGGACATGGGGTTCAAGTAGAATATGAAACCCTAGAAAAATATCAAGATTTATATGGAAGAGTAGTTATTGAATATCATAACAATTCTCAACAAATGTTCAGAGATGCATCAACCTTTATTGACAAACTTGTTGTTAGAGAAATTCTTCCAGTAAAATATGTTGGATTTGAGTTCCCAGGTTATGATAATGTGTGTTTAACTTATGAGGAATTAAAAACGATTGTTAATGGAGATTATCCTACATATCGTTCCGCCCTAGAAAATCAAAAAGCAATATATGTGCAAACCGATAGAAATACAGGTAAACTATATGTTGGCTCAGCGACATCGAAATATGGCATGTTGTTGGCTCGATGGACTGCATATGTTAATAATGGACATGGAGAGAATGTTGATTTAAAAGCACTTGTAAAAGAAAAGGGGTTAAGTTATATTCAAAAAAATTTTCAATACACAATCATTGAAAACTATAATGCAAAAGTAGATGATGAATACATCTTGAAAAGAGAATCTTATTGGAAAGAGGTCTTACAGACAAGAAAATTCGGTTATAACAAAAATTAGCCCCAAATAATTACATATTTTTGATTTTCGCAAAATCAAAAAGTTGTCGTGAAATCAAAGTTTGATTTAATTTTTGATTATCTTGAATGTTTTTGATTTTTTAATCAAGAAATTGTCGTCGCAAAATTAAAAAGCTTTTCATCTTTTTTCACAAATATACTAAAAACGCTTATCTAAAGGAGCATAACATGACCAAAGAAAAATTGTTTAAATTTATCAAAAAGCAAAAAACGGCTTTTATATCATCGATTGATGAAAAGGGCTATCCTGTGACAAGGGCTATGCTCTGCCCAAGGGAGATTGACGGCAACAATATTTATTTTTCGACCAACACCTCAAGCAAAAAAGTAAAGCAATATCTTGCAAATGATAAGGCCTGTGTTTACTTTTATGAGCGCGGCAGATTTAAATATAAAGGTGTGACAATAAAGGGGAAAATGGAGGTCTGCACCGACCAGCCCACTAAGAACAAAATTTGGCGTTTTGGCGACAAAATCTTTTACAAACAAGGCGTAACCGACCCTGACTATTGTGTACTGAAATTCACTGCGCAAGAAGCCGAATATTATTGCGACTTTAAAATTCAAAGTATTGAGTTTTAAATTAACAATCAATGTTTTTGTCTATTGTCATAAAACTGATTAATGACAACGGGCTTATTCATGCATTAGAGAAATTTTAAAGCTTTAGTTTTAGGCTTAAAATCACAATAAAAGACGTTTAGGAAACTTCTTGTATTATGTAACAAAAAAAAGACTGAAATTTTAGTCTTTTTTTATACTTCAAAATCGAAGTCATTATTTTTAGCCGCAAAATCTAAGGGATTGACGTTTTTAATCGCGTGACGTGTGTCGGCGACTTGAAAAATCGCTTGTCTTTCGATTGTCTTACTAAGCGCCGCGCCTGTGCCAATTTTGGTTATATTCAAAAGTTTATCAAAAAATAACTCATTATTGAAATAATTTTCCATGCTTTCTATATAACCTAGCACATTTTCAAGTGCAAAGTTTTTCTCACAAATGCTTGTAAAGCCTTGCTCCGATAAGTCATACGGTTTCATAAAACTCTTTTGAATTGTTTTTGCATCACGAGTTGAAATGTCTTTAATATTACCATTTATATACTGAGCGAAATTTAAAAAGCATTGATCTGGATGCGTATCCAGAAGCATCTGTGCAAATTGTTTAACACAAAACTCAGACACTCTTCTAATGCGATTTGTAACGGTGGAATGTTCAAGCCTTTCAACTTCTTCTACGCTTAGCCCACATCTTTTGCATACTTCTTGCCATGTGATCTCGTTTGCACCTTCAAAATCGCCCGTGTAAATATACCCCTCATCACTATTGTTACTAATCCGTATAGGATAAGGACGAAACACGCAATATTTTACAACTTTAAAGCCCTGCCCTGCCGCATGAATATCTTTTAACGCTTGAGCTGGCGTGCAATCCCTAAAAGTTGTATTTGGATAGTTCGAGCCATTGTTAATTCCGAGAGCATCACCTTGCGAAAGTTCTACAAGTATATTTTCATTACCCTCGAACTGCCCAAGCCCATTATAAACGCTAGGGAAAAAGGTTTTAGGCGGTACAATTTTTATAAGTCCTAATTTTTCTAATCGTTTAAATCGCTCATCGCCGCACACAAGCGGATTTTTACGCATTATTTTATCTGCAAGCGCTGCGCCTGCACCGCTGAAAGTGCTGCCAGATTTAATTTCTCTTCTTTCTCTTAGTTTGTGCTCTGGCAAAATAACTGCGGCTGTATCGGCAATATAAATTTGTCGACCATTTAAAATATCTTTATATTTATACAATTCGTAGACAAGGATGTCGTAGTCTAGTATTGCGTTTTCTCCAATAACCAAATATGGAATATCTTGATTGACAAAACCTATCGGAATGTGTTTTGTCATGATTTTGCGACCGTCATCAAAAACAAAAGTGTGCCCCGCATTTGGAGCATTATTATTCACGCAAACTTTTATGTCAAGTTTTGAGTCTAAGGCAAGTTCGCCACAAAACTTCCCTTTGCCACAAGAGCCCCACATGCCGTCAAAAACAATATGAATTTTGCCTGTATATTTCATAATTAAATTATATCACACATCTTAATCGAAATCAATCCCCCATTTTTTTATAAAAGTCATTATTTAGCTTGATTTGTTTTGCACGTCGTCGCTATTTATGCTAATATCAAAAAAAGCACACAAAAGTGCTTTTCTTTGTAAAATTGCTAAAAAGGAGATAACATGCGCAAAGAATACCAAGAGTTATGCGAAATGGTCGGTTATATGAGTCGAGAAATGACCAACACTTTTGTTTATGAAGATATTGGAAAAGATCCTCCATTTAAAAAGCAAGCATATTTTTTAGCATGGGAGGCATTTAAAACAATAGACTTTATCCATGTAGGGCTTTTAGAGGTTTTTGCGATTTCACAATGCATGTCGCTTTTTCGACAGCTTTACGAAACGGTTGCTATTGCTAAAATTCTATTTTTACATCCTAAAATTCTTGAATCTTACAACGATTTCCATTTTTTTCGCTTAACAATTGCGGATAAGCCTAGCGAAGAAAAAATCAGGTTAATATACGAAAAATATAAAGATTTAGGAGCACCAAATAACCCCTCCGCTTTAAAGTTTTTAGATTATAGTTGGGCAAACTCACTAATAGATACGTCTAAATTTAAAGGTTGCGTAGGTATTGACGCTATAACCGAACTTGCAGACTTTAAAGACTTTTCAGTCTGGCGAGACACCTGCAATAAATTTATACATGTAGGTATTACTGCCGCAGATTTTAAAGAGCTTGAATATTTAGAGCATTTATACAACGAACTAGCTTATATGATTGCAGTAATGTTTCAAGAGCTAGCGACAGTTTATCATAACGATAACGGCTTTGACTTCAACTTTGCAGAATTAAAATACGAAGAATTTACCACTTTATATTTAAAAATTACCAACACAAGAAAAAAAGAAACTAAAAACTAACTTGATTTATGATTCCTTGCTTGATATAATTTAATTATAGAAACTATTTCATTTCAAGGGCTTTATGAGTATTGGGTTAACCAAAAAGAAGCTCACAAACTATGTGAGCTTCTTTATATAAAAACACCAATTTACCCTATGCCACCGAAAGGTAGCCTAAGACTGAAAGTATTAATTAATGTATATTATTTTAGAAAAAGACAAGACCGCGACGGAAAAACTAACAAACCCCAACAGTTTTCATCTTGACACTTAAAGAAGAATCTAGCGTAAGTATAATGTTTTTATCACAGCAAAGCCTAGACTCTTCAACTGCATTCGTTATACTCATGCCTCTCAGCTTAATAAAAAAGGCCTTATGTTTACATGTGAAATGTATATAGGCGCTTTACTCGGTTTAAAAGTTATAGTTCTCATTATTCTTCCTCTATTTTGGCATAAAAAGCCGTTGAGTCATCGCGTATTTTAAAACGAGGATGCTTATTACATAAAGAATCTTCTTCTTGCTTTTCTCGTAATCGCGAATTTAAATCTGATAATGTACAATTTTTTTCAAGTTGAGAAAATATATCTTTAAGTTTACAAAGTTTAAATGTATCATATATTTGTGAAAATCCGTCAGTACAACCTAAAACTGAGCTAACCTTGTCAAGTGAAATTACACCATAATTGCCTTTGTCCACACCCTTTTCGTCTTTGCTCAAATTATAATATCCTTTTTCTGTATTCATTAACTTTCTAGTAGCTATCAAGTCATCATTTATAAGATTGCGAGCGTCTATAACGTTAATTTTATTTCTCTTTGCCAATTTACACATTTTTTTAATGTTTTTATTATCTAATTTACTAAGAGTTAAATCCCGAAAAAGTTTTATCTTATTATTCTGATATTTAACCGCAAATTGACAATCTCCCATAAAAAAATACTCAAGACTATTATCATTAATGCGTATTAGACAAATCTCTGCACTAGGATAAATTTCCAGTGAAATGTTTTTAACATGACTTTGAAATGTCTTATTCGATTTTATCAGAGCTTCTTTTACAATGTCTTTAAGAGGCAATGTTTTATCTAATAAAGGTTTGATATTTTTATAAATGGTCTGCACATACCAAACAACATCGTCATGCCCCTTTATTACATTCCCAGGCAAAAGTCCTGTAGCACCATCAATAACCAGTGCATATTTTTTCGTGATTGCTGCATAATCTTGATTGTTTTCTTCTGATATACCGCCTTTAGTAAAGCAGGATATATCTGTAAATTTCTTCATTTGACTTTATCTATCCTTTTTATAAACTTATTTATAATTATAGCATTATAAATGACGAATAGTCAAACTGATAGATACAAAATAAAAACCACAGTTTTGCTGTGGACTTTATATTACTTCTTTTTATCATCTTTATTATTCTCGTCGTCATTTTTCTTATACACATCAATAGGATTGTCTACGTCTAAAGACTGCAACTCCGATATAATCTTTTCGGCAAGCAGAGCAATAAGCTCACTATTAGACAATTTGTATCTATAATCGTATAAGTGTACATTGAAAATACCATTCAAGCCTTCAACGCCTTTTCTAACAAATGCAACTTCTATTGAATGGCGAATACTACGCTCAATCACAGCCGAACTAACATTAAACTTTTCACCTAAAAGTGGATATAGTTTCTTTGTCACAAATGAAATAAGCTCAGGCTCTTTTACCACCTCAATAATCGCACCACGCAAAAACTTAAATCCTTGCAAATTAACTGGTATACCTACTTCTAATAACATCCTTGTACTTCTTTGTTCGACAAATAGCTCCGTTCTAGTCATAAATTCCTCCTTTTAAGACAATATTATTGTAACAAATGAATTTTTAAAAGTAAAGCAATTTTGACATAATTTTAAAATATTTTTTTATTAGTGAGAGATTTTTACAAAAATCGACATTATACAATACTATTCGAACCTACAAGTTATGCGCTTATGATTTGAATTACCTATATTTATCAATTAAGAAAAATAAAAAGCATCAACGTGATGCTTTTTATAAATAAAGTTTTTAAAATTTTTCTACAAATAATTCAAAGTATGCTTGTGGATGAGCACATACAGGGCACATTTTTGGGGCTTCTTTTCCCACATGAATATGTCCGCAGTTTCTACAGATCCAAATTTGTTTGTCTGTCTTTTTGAAAACTTTTTGTTTTTTCAAAAGTTTGAATAACTCCTCATATCTTTCTTGATGTCTTTTTTCAATTGCTCCTACCGCTTCAAATTGAAAAGCCAGTTTATCAAACCCTTCTTCCCGAGCCTCTTTAGCCATTCTTGCATACATATCAGTCCATTCATAATTTTCTCCAGCAGCTGCATCTTCTAAATTTTGTAACGTAGATGGAACTTCGTCTTCATGCAATGCCTTAAACCATAATTTAGCATGTTCCTTTTCGTTTGCTGCGGTTTCTTCAAATATGGCAGCAATTTGCTCATAGCCTTCTTTTCTAGCTTTAGACGCATAATAAGTATACTTATTTCTTGCTTGGCTTTCTCCAGCAAAAGCATCTTTTAAATTTTGTTCAGTTTTTGTTCCTTTTAATTTCATTGTTTACCTCCATGTTCATTATATCACAAAAGCAAAACAAGTCAAAGCGATTTTGACACGATTATTTTTCCAATATTAGATTTATATGCACACCTTTTAAAGTTGTCGAATTAATATGTTTTTTATATTAGCATGCATTAATGCATGGGCGCGCATTAAATTTGGACTGAAAAACTTGTTTCACGTGAAACATTTTGCCTTAATTGTTTCACGTGAAACAAAAAAGAGCAGTTTATCTACTCTTAATGTCTTTTATTATAGTTTTGGAGATCTGCAAGTGTAATCTCTTTCTTTTTAAGCAGTTCTACTATATCTGCCAATCTATCTAAGTCATCCCTTGAATAATAGTCAATATATATTCTTCCTTTATTATCATTCCCTATTGCCGACACTTTAGTAGAAAATACTCTTTGCATGTCGGTTATAAGTTCTTTTAATTCCAAAGATTGCTCTTGAACTTTACCGCTAGCATTTTTAGGCGGGTTAAGATGGTTTTTTACCGCCTTTTCTAGGTCGCGCACACTCATCTTGCCGTCAGAGGCCTGCCTTGCCAGTTTTATCTGTGCCGTAGTATCCTCTACAACCACCAAAGCCCTCGCATGTCCTGCCGACAGCTTGCCTTGCTCAATCAAATCTAATACTTCTGGATATAGAGTTAGAAGCCTTAGAGTATTCGCGATATTGGAACGTGATTTACCCAATCTTTCCGACAGCAGCTCTTGAGTCAAATTATACTCTTCCATAAGTTGCTTAATTGCCCTTGCTGCCTCGACAGGATTTAAATCTTCTCGTTGCAGGTTTTCAATTAGAGCAATTTCTTTAATTTGCTTTTCAGTATAATTTTTAATTACTGCAGGCACAGAATGAAGTCCAGCAAGTTTTGACGCCCTCCATCGTCTTTCGCCAGCAATAATCATATATTTGCCATCGCTTGTTTGAGTCAAGACCAATGGCTGAATGACACCATGAACAGTTATTGAGTTAGCAAGCTCTTGCAATGCATCAGGATCAAAATTCTTTCGAGGCTGATTTGGATTTGGATATATCATATCTATATCTATTTCAGACACATCCTTAACTTCTTTGCTCGCCGGTTTATCCTGCGCGTTAGCTATGTTTTCATAACTTTCCTCTTCGTATAAGCCAAAGAGCGACTCAAGTCCTCTACCTAAACCTTTTTTATTTGCCATTATTTACCTCCCTAAGATTTATTTTCGTTTCACTCGTGATAGGTTGATATTTGATTTTATTCCTGTCCAAAAACTCTTCCGCCAAACTCAGATAAGCTTCAGCTCCTTTTGATGTAGGCTCGTAAATGACTATTGGTTCACCATAGCTTGGAGCCTCCGCCAAACGTACATTTCTTGGAATATAAGTTATAAACACTTTCTTTCCAAAAAACTTTAAAATTTCGTCTGAAACTTGGTTCGTAAGATTTGCACGTTTATCTTTCATTGTCATCACAACTCCCTCTACATCAATTGTAGGATTAAGTTGAAATTTAATTAAACGAATAGTATTCATAAGCTGAGTTATCCCCACAAGCGAATAGTATTCACACAGCATAGGAATGATCACGCTGTCTGAAGCCGTCAAAGCATTTACTGTTATCAAATTCAAAGCTGGGGGGCAGTCAATCATTATAAAATCATAACTATTCTTAAGTGGCTCCAAAATTCCCTTGATAATCTTCTCTCGATGCGGCATTTCCGCCATATCAAGTTCCGCTCCAGAAAAATCCACTGTGCAAGGAATTACATCTAGCCCTTCTATAATGGTTGGTTTGATCACTTCTTCAGCAGAGGAATCGCCCGCTATAAGATCGTAGATCGTTTTCATATCCTTTTCTTTATCAATTCCAAGCCCGCTTGTCGCGTTGGACTGAGAGTCTAAATCTACAACCAAAACCTTTTTACCCATGACTGCCACATAAGCGGCTAAATTTATGCAAGTGGTGGTTTTTCCCACTCCGCCTTTCTGATTTGCAAAAGAAACTACTTTTCCCATAATAATACCTCATCATATATATGATAACATAAAAAAACGCAAAAATAAAGAAATTTTGCGTTTTTGTATAAATTTCGACAAATAAAGCATAAACTTACAAATTTTTTAATTTTTTTCTAAAAGCACTTGACTTTTTGCGGGGGGGGGTATAACAGAGGCAAGGAGGAAAAACATGAAAAACAATAAAATTGACGCAAGAGTTATAGAACTTGAAGCATTACACGGATTAAATGGCGAATCAATTCTCAAAAAAATGGCACAAAAAAGACAAGCAGATATTGAGTATATGGCAAAAGCACTCACCAAATTACAAAGCACTTTACAAGGTTTTGCTTCAGAAAAACTTAAAAGCCTTAATGTTGACGGAAAGAAAATAAAGCCAACCAAAAGCGCCTTGCTTGAATTCGCAGCATTTATGCTACAAGAAATTATGAACGGGACTCACATAGAGGTCAATCACTCTTGCCAATGCGAAGACGGCACTTGGAGCTGCATAGTGCCAGAAATCAAATATGACGGGTACACGATTCAATCCCACATTTTTGATGAAAAGATTTTAACTTCTGACGAAAGTGAATAAGCGGGCCTTTTAACATTTTGATATAAATCGTTAAAATTAAAGAATATAGTACGCTATATTCTTTTTTTATATCTTGACAAAATTTATTTAATGATTATAATATTATATGCAAAAAGGAGATATCATGGCAAATACAACTACAATAAAAGAAATTAACGAGGAGCTTGATATAATTACAACTCAAGCCGCCGCCTTAAAAGAAGAAACTCAAGTTTGGAAAGTGAACGCCGCACCTTTGACGACGAACGAAGAAATAAAAGAGCTTTATAGCAACTCTATTGTAACCTTTAATAATTTATTAAATAGAATAACGCCAATGCTTGAGCGTCTTACTCAAGACAAAAATCAAATTGAACAAAAGCTTAATATGAATATTAACTGTAACAATGAAATCAGAAAATTACAAAAAGAGGTCACAAAGCTTGACTTTTTAGTGGCAGGACTAGAGTCTTATTTATGGGTTTGCAAAAAAGATATAAAAGAGCTGACAGGACAAAATGAATTTTAATAAAAGCCACAGGTAAAGCCTGTGGCTTTTAAATTACCAAATGCACGAGCACAATATAACTCTTATCCAATCCAAAATAATTGCTTTTATTTTTAAAAATGAGTAAAATAAAAAATATGAAACAGCGATTAGATATAATTATCTCTCATACAGCCAAACTTTCAAGAAATAAGGCCCAATCACTTATTGAAGAGGGGCATGTTTTAGTGGAGCAAAAAGTAGTCACAAAGCCCTCTTTATTGGTTGATGAAAATTCGACTATAGCTTTATCAGAACATTTTCAATATGTGTCACGCGGGGCATATAAACTTCTTGGCGCAATTGAGGCATTCGATTTGCAGTTTAAGGATAAGGTTGTACTGGATATGGGTGCTTCTACTGGCGGGTTTACACAAGTTGCTCTTATCCATGGCGCAAGCAAAGTTTATAGCGTCGATATCGGTGAAAGTGAACTGGATATATCACTTGCTCTCAATGAAAAGGTTGTCAACATGCCAAGCTGCGATATACGTAGTTTATGTAAAGAAGTTGTGTCCGACGTTGACATCGTTGTGGGAGATATGTCTTTTATCTCGCTTCAGCATATCTTACCGCATATCAATCGTCTTTTTGGCAAAATTGAAATGATTCTTCTTTTTAAGCCTCAATTTGAGTGTGGAAAAGAAATTGCAAAAAAGTTTAGGGGAGTTATAAAAGACAAAAAAGTGCATGAAAAACTGCTTTGCGATTTTGTCGAAAGTCTAAAACTTTACAACTGGCAACTTAGCAATATAACCTCTTCGCCCATCAAAGGCAAGAGTGGAAACATTGAATACTTATTGTTTCTAAATGGGAAAAATGATTTTAACTTTGACATAAAAGATATTGTCGAAAACGCGTTTAAAGTTTTGAAATGAACTTATTGCCGTTTATATCTTCCTTTTCACTCTGAGGCTTTCGGGGTCCCACACGAACGCTTCAGCGTTCGTGGAGTGGACTAGCGAAGAATCTATTTTTATATTTTCCCTCTTGAAATTGATATTCTAATATGCTATACTTAAAATATATAGGAGCAAATTATGGAAAACCCTACATTATTAAGAGAGAAAGTATACATACCAAGTGCAAGCGAATATGACGCAGCACGTGAAAAGTACTTAGCATTTATGGGAGCAAAGCTT
>CAOQRA010000018.1 GCA_948512295.1 uncultured Eubacteriales bacterium | reverse complement strand
TGCGGCAACCTCTAACGAGGTCGCATTCCGGATTATAGATTAGGTTAAAAGCGACTCGCAAGCCGGCGAGAGTATTGCCCGTAAAGTCCCAATCGCGCCTGGCACTCCTGTAACCATAGTATACTCGATCATTATAGCCTAGAAGAGGCGAGCGCAAGAAGAAGTAACCAGCTTTGTAATCATCGCTTTCATAAGCACCATCGTTTCTTGCCTTTTCTGAAAGCTTTGCTCCCATAAATGCTAAGTACTTCTCACGTGCTGCGTCATATTCGCTTTTGCTTGGTATGTATACTTTCTCTCTTAATAATGTAGGGGTTTCCATAATTTACTCCTAAAATTGTAGTTTAATTAAATATTATTTTTGCTTAAATGCTTTGCGTTTAATAAAGTCTAATATAATTCCCGACATTAAAGCTTAATTAGATGTTTTCGTAACTTAAAAAGTTTTTACATTGAGTACGTGCGACTGCTGCATCATTAGCAAGTGTATGAAAAGTTAAACTAGTGTCCATCAGGCTTCTGGAAGAGGCAAGTGCGAATCTTTTTGCATAATCAAGGGTGACAACCCCCTCTCTATACAACTGGCAAAGTTCGGCATTGATATGGTTATAAATTTCAACGAGATGCTGACTTTTTAATTGATTATCCAAAGATTTTTTCTGAAAACGGGCTGAAGTGTCGCCGTTATAATTTGAGCGAGGCAGTTGCAACTGTTCGCCAAGGCGAAAATTAGTAATCGTATAACCTAGACTATAAAATGCATTTGTCTGTTTTGATATGCCATTGCATATTGCATTCATTTTGTCTAAAATTAATTGTTCCATAATCATATTGTTCATCCATTCCTCCAAATCATAAAAAGATTTTATCACGGAATTGAGTCGTTGTCAATAGGCAATTTAAAGAACTTTTAGAGTTCTCTTGACAAATTGAGTTTTATTAATGAACAAATATAATATTAGACTCGATTATAAAATGCGAGAAATGTATCGCTGACTGTAAATCAGTATCGAAGTATTTTCTTTAATTTTTTGGCAATATATCCATATGATAGAAGAAACATTTGGAAAAAGATTAAAGGATTTAAGAAATGAAAGAGGGTTAACTCAAGAGGGGCTTGCAAAGGAGTTAAATGTCGATAAGTCCACAATAGCAAAATATGAAACAGATAAAATAGAGCCTAGTATTTCTATGCTTAAAGTTATAGTAAAATATTTTGATGTTTCGGCAGATTATATGTTAGGTCTTTCAGTTTAATTTCAAATCTTTCAAAATTTTTATTAGAATTTTATAAGAAAGGTCATCTTCATTATTTGTATGAAAATAATTATTTAGTAATTTAGTTATAGTGGGGTTATGCCATAAATATGTGTTTCTAATATACGAGCATAGTCCAAAGTGTAATGATAGTTTGTCAGAAAGGTCAGATGTAAGTACATCCATTTTTTGCAATAAATCAGTTTTTATTATTTGTAGTATTTCTTTTTCCATATTTTTTTCTGCTGATTATAAAACAGAATTAAAGTAATTATACTGATTTTCTGTCAGAATATAAAGTGAATAGGAGTAAATTTATGGAAACATTAGGACAAAAACTTAAAGATTTAAGAGAAGAGGCGGGGCTTACTCAGGTTGAACTTGCTAAAATATTATTTATAGATAAGTCAACTATCGCTAAATATGAGACGGATAAAGTTGTTCCATCTTTTGCAATGGTTATAAAAATTGCTAAGTTTTTTAAAGTTCGTACAGATTATTTTGCGGGACTTGAAGATTAAAGCAAAATTTCTCTTGACAAATTTAGTTTAGTTGTATATAATCTAAATTACAGAGTGTTCTGTCCTTGCTCTTCGGGAAGAGGAGCCAAATTGTCCAAAAGGAGGTAAAAAGTATGAATAAGTATGAACTACTTTTTATCATCGCAAGTGATGCTACTGAAGCAAGACGTGAGGAGCTTATCTCTAAGTTCGCTTCTTACGTTGAATCTCACGGTGGCAAGGTTGACGGCGTTGATAAATGGGGTATGAAAAAGTTGGCTTATCCAATCAACTTTAAAAATGAAGGCTTTTATGTTTTGATGAACTTAACTATGCCAGCTAAAGAAGTTGACGCAATGGCTAAGCTTATGAACATTACCGACGGCATTATTCGTCAAATGTTTGTTCGCAAATAAGGAGAAATTATGAACAAAGTTATTTTAATTGGAAACCTTACTAGGGATCCTGAACTTCAAACTACAAACAGTGGAGTGTCTGTCTGCAGATTTTCTATTGCAGTTCAAAGACCATTCCAAAACAACGAGGGCGAGCGCGATGTCGATTTCTTTAATATCGTTGTTTGGCGTGGCAAAGGTGAGAATGTTCACAAGTTTTTAAAAAAGGGCTCAAAATGTGCTGTTGTAGGAAGGCTTCAAAACTCTTCCTATGAAGCCAATGATGGCACCAAGCGCAATGTTACCGACATCATTGCGGATGATGTTGAGTTTTTAGGAGGGCGTCCTACTGAAGGCGGTGAAGCACCAAGTGCTAGACCTGCAAATCCTCCAAAGGCGGATGCAGCTCAACTAGAGCCTATTGATGACGACAGTTTGCCATTCTAGGTGCCTTAGGCACTTTTTATGGGAGTGTCACTGAAATAGTAAATATTTAATATAAAACACAAATCTAAAAAAGGAGAATAATATGAGCGAAGTAGTTAAAACCGAAGAAAAAGCGGTTGTTAAGAAATTTCGTAAGCCTGCTAAAAAGAAAGTTTGTGCTTTTTGTGTAGCTGGTGAAAAGAATATTGATTATAAAGACGTTGCTAAAATCAAAAAATATGTTACTGAAAAGGGTAAGATTTTGCCAAGACGTCAAACTGGTGTATGTGCAGTTCATCAACGTGAATTGACGACAGCGATTAAACGTGCAAGAAATGTAGCACTTCTTCCATATGTTGGAGATTAAAAGGGGAAAATATGAAAAAGGAAATTCATCCAGATTATCATGAAGTCACCGTAACCTGCGCTTGTGGAAATACTTTTAAAACTAAAACAAACGCAAAAGGCGAGAATATGACTATTGATATCTGCAATAAGTGTCATCCATTCTTTACAGGTAAAAAGAAAGTGGTAGACACAAGCGGAAACGTAGAAAAATTCAAACAAAAATACAAATTGGATTAAAAGTAAAAAAATCACGGCGACGTCGTGATTTTTTGTGGTTTAATTCATGTTAAAAGTTAAGTGTAAACAAAAAAGCTCCTTTGTTTCACTCAGGATGACATACTCGGGATACTGTCATTCATTCTCTGTTTGTCATACTTCCTAAAATTGTCATTCTGAACGCTCGGGGTTCCCCGAAAGCGACTTGTCGATTTTGGGGTGAGAAAGTGAAGAAACTTTTAGTTTGTGAATTTAACCTCAATTTTATATTCTTCAGTGTTTTACTATACTTCACTTGTAAGTTCCGGACCAACTCTAACCCCGCAAGACTCGTGGCACTTAAATCCATTTTTGCAACGTGCCCCCTTTGAAAGGCGGTCAAAGTAAGCTTTATATTCAAGCGTACCGTTTTTAATGTCTATAAGTTCAGCATTTCTATGTGCGAATTTCAATTTTTCGTCTATGACTTGAATTTCTTTTCCGAGCGTGTCAGCAATCACACCGCAGTAATGTTGAGTGAGGTCGCGCACTTCTTTTTGCGCACGCAGACAAACTCTCTCCATGGCTTTCATGCGGAATGTTTCAAGTTCACCAGTTTCCACAACTGAAACAAGTTTGCCTTGTGGCAGGTAGTCTTTCACACAAGATATGTCTTCGTACCACATTTTTAGGCGTTTGTTGTCATTTTTCAAAATTGGCAACATATAAAATCTGTTATCATACAAACTGCGCTCAACAATGCGATAACGAGTACTTTTATGGCGGTGAGATTGAGCGAAGGCGGCAAGTGTTTCATCATATTGAAAAGCGTAAATAGGGCTTTTGACAAACTCTTCTAATATGCCCGGACCAAAGAGTGAGAGTTTTCTATTCTTTCCGTCTTGTAAGTATTCGCTGTAAAGGTCGTGTTCTTTAAAGAAATTTACAAAATCAAGCATTTCGCTTCTAACGCCGTTGTAAAAATCGTTAGCGCAAGGGTCATTTATTACATCCTCAAACCAGTGACACAGGTAATTAAATTGCCTAATGCTTGTGGTATAAACTAGATTGGTAGGAGTAAAAACTGAAATCATATAGCGTGCATTTTCTTGTGCAAGTTTGCCTATGCGGTTTTTATCGAAGTATCCGCCCATTTTGCCATATTTAAAAGCGATTTCATTTTTCAAGATCTCATACCACTTGTTGTAAAGTTCAAGTTGTTTTGGCTCAACCTTGTCCATAATTGTGTATCTTGCACTTTTTTCACTTGTGGAATATTGTTTTTCATTGTTCAAAATCATGGCAAGCGCTTTTGGAATTCCACTAAGTTCTAGCGTTAAATTCGCATGGTCATAGGTGGAGTGATGTCCGTTTTGTTCCACTATCTGTGCGATTGCCAAAATGTCATCAATACCTTTTTCACGAAGCTGGTCAAAAGTGTCTTGCATATAGCAGGTGCTTCCCATAAGTCCGGCAATAACGCGATTGTAATGCATATCAAAGTTGTAATGATTATAATCGCCTCCGCCGACTTCGTTTAAATTGAGAAGTGCGGAATCAAGTAAATTTGCGATTTCTTCTTTATATTCTTTTCGTTTTTCAACAAGTGCTTTTCGCTCATCACCACAAGCAGCTTTAATTTCGCGGTTTAAAAATATTATTTTATCTTTTAAAGTGTCAATTTCTTCTGCATTTGCGATTACAATAGCCAATTTATTCTTGTCAACCTCGGCGTTTTCAAATTTAATTTGTGCGATTGCATTTTTGATTAGTCTTAGGTCGGGCTTAAGTTCATCCTCTAGTAGCGAATGCATTTTAATTTTAATTTCCATACCTATTTCTCCTTACAAAATATTTTAACACGTTGTTATGTCAATGTCAATATTAAAAAATAAAAAACAAGAGTAGATTTACGCAAATAGGTCAATAATTTGCTATGGCAAAGTTTTATTTCCCCACATATAATGGGGTCAGTCAGTTCGAAGGAAAACTTGTTACCACCAGCATAGTGGACAGGCAGGGTAATAAAAGAATTGGAAGCGAACCCACAAAAAACAAGGTTATTTTTTTAGATATTATCTTTTTGCGAGGATTGCAATTTTTTATATTTGGCTTGATTGCGCTTATTTCGGCTTTTAAAAGAGGAGAAAGTTTACAATTTTCCAAGCAGGAAAGCACAAAATTTGACAAAATATCGCAGAAAATGAATATTGCAACCGGCTATCTTCAGCTGACGACCACGCTAATAGTTGCTTTTATATTAAGTTTTATTTTTCTGTTTTTCTTGCCTAACAAATTGATTGCCTTGATTTCTAATGAATGGACAAGTGAGTTTGTCTATGGTGCACTGCTTGCAGCCATGCGAATTGCCATTGTCTATGGTTTTTTCGTGCTTTTAAGGTTTTTTCCATTAATACAAGATTTATATAAATTCAATGGCGCATGTAATGAGGCAATGAACAATCAAGTAAACGCCGCACCCAATAAAAAAAGCCATCATTATCCCTTAAATTATTTAAATTATCTCGTTTTTACTTTATGCATAGCCTCTTTTGTGGTATCATTATGGCAGATAAGCGCAAACTTTTGGCTTAACAGCTTATTTAAGTTTGGTCTTTTTTTGGCATGCATAGCGTTGACTTATGAGATTTTATGGCTCGTTAATTTATGTAAAGTTAAGTGGATAAGGGATTTTATTATGATAACCTCACCGCTTGTTTCAGTCAGACCAAGTTTAACTCAAGAGGAGATCATTCGTACGCTTATCCTTGAGCATCAATATTTTAAAAAGGAATCAGTGAAATTGAAAGAAAACGAAATGGCAATGTCCGCACTTATGAGTGAAATACAAACCAAGCTAATGGCGCAGGAGCGTTATGATAAAAGCGATGTAGAGTGGATTATTGCAACCATATTGAATAAAAACAGAGAGGAAGCAAAACTTGTGCGCACAGTTTCCCTAAAAGAAGCAAGAGATATCTTGCGTGCCGCTGATAGACGTGCAAAAGGCGAGCCGCTATCTAGCATCTTTGGCTTTGTCGACTTTTATGGCTATAAAATTGACATTAATAAAAAAGTATTATCTCCGCGTATGGAAACGGAAATTCTTGTAGAGCAAACCTTGAAATGTGCAAATGAATTTAAAAAACCTATAATTTGTGACTTATGCACTGGCAGCGGAGCTATTGCAATTGTGCTTGCCAAAAAACTTGAAGCCAAAATTTATGCACTTGACATATCCAAGCCAGCCCTTATGACAGCGGAGCAAAATGCAAAAAAACATGATGCTAAAATAGACTTTGTGCAATCAGATTTATTTTCCTCCTTGAAAAAAAGTAAGAAATTTGATATCATAGTTTCTAACCCGCCATATATACCCACAAAAGAAATAGAAAAGCTTTCAATAGAAGTGAAAAAGTACGACCCTAAACTGGCGCTTGACGGCGGCGAAGATGGCATGGACTTCTACCTGAGAATTTGCAAAGAAAGCATGCAGCGTTTAAATAGTGAGGGCTATTTGCTATTGGAGGTGGGGCAAGGTCAAGCGGCAGAAGTTAAGAGTATATTAAAAGATAATGGATTTATTGACATCAAGGTCTTGAAAGATTATAATGGAATAGAAAGGGTAGTTTATGGAAGAACAAGCAATTGATATTTTACAAAAAACACAAAAGGCAAAGGACAGGTTTGTAGAACTTACAGAGCTTATTTCTCGTCCTGAAATTATTGCCGACAATAAATTATGGAAAGGTTATGTTAAAGAGCGATCTCATCTTGAAGAAATTGCAGATGCACATGACGCACTTGACAAACTTTTAAAGGATCTTACTTGTGCACAAGAGGATTATGATAAAGAAAAAAACAGCGAAATGCGTGATTTATTTTATGAAGAAATAGGAAGTCTGAAATCTCAAATTCAAATAAAAGTTGACGAGATTAAAGTTTTGCTGCTGCCAAAAGATGAAAACGATGACAACAATGTTATCATTGAAATACGAAGTGCGGCAGGAGGTGAGGAGAGCGCGTTGTTTGCAACCGAACTTACAAGAATGTATCGCTGTTATGCCGAGGGCAAACGCTGGAGTGTGGAAATTATGAACTTAAGTGAAACGGAACTTGGCGGCATAAAGGAAATCACATTTATGGTAAAAGGCAAGGGGGCATATTCAAAGCTTAAGTTTGAAAGCGGCGTGCATCGTGTTCAGCGTGTGCCAGAAACGGAGTCGCAAGGCCGTATACATACCTCAACGGCTACAGTCGCTGTGCTTCCAGAAGTGGAAGAGGTGGATTTTGAAATACAAGATAAAGACCTGCGAATTGACACGTATCATTCTGGCGGCGCAGGTGGGCAAAATGTAAACAAAGTGGAAACGGCGATAAGGATTACCTATCTTCCTCTTAATTTTGTAGTTACATGCCAAGATGAGCGCAGCCAAAGCAAAAACAAAGAAAAAGCGATGAACATTTTAAAAAGTAAACTCTATGACTTTTATAAAACTCAAAAAGACAATGAATATAAAGAAAACAGAAAAAGCCAAGTGGGCACAGGTGACAGAAGTGAACGCGTTAGGACTTACAATTATCCGCAAGGCCGCGTAACAGACCATCGTGTAAATGTCACCTCTTACAACCTTGATGGTGTGTTAAATGGTGATATTGACCAGTTTATTGAAGCGCTGATACTTCAAGACAGAGCGGAAAAACTAGCAAATGCGTAAAGGAGTGTTTATGGATATCAAAATTTTTGTTTGTTGTCATAAAAAGTTTAATGTGCTTGAAAACCCGTATCTTTATCCTATTCAAGTAGGAGCTTATTTCAACAAGTCTATCAAGGGCTTCATTAATGATTTTGCGGGAGGGGGAGTTGAAAACATCTCTTGCAAAAACAAAAGATATTGCGAGCTGACAGCTCAGTATTTCGTCTGGAAAAATGTAGATGCAGACTATTATGGATTCTTTCACTATAGAAGATATCTATCTTTTTCTGACAAAGAATACAAGACAAAAATTACCTGCGAAGTGGTTGCTAAAAATTTAGACGATGACTTTGCGCAAAAGTTTGGCTATGCAAACTTGGCAAAAGTGGTAAAAGATTATGATATTTTGCTGCCGCAGCCTAGTTTTGCTCCCTTTAATATTCATTCGCATTACAAACTTTCATGCATGCAGGATATTCGTGATTTAGATTTTTGTATTGATTACATAAAAAAGAATTATCCAGATATGACAAAAGCGGCCAAAAAATATTTACGTCAGCATCGTGGATACTTTTGTAATATGTTCATTATGAAAAAAGAAATTTTTCACAGTTATTGCAAGTGGTTGTTTGAAATTTTGGATGCTCACGAAAAATTCAACGATCATGAAAATTCTGATGTTCAGACATATCGAGTAAGCGGCTATTTGTCAGAAAGGTTGCTGGGAATATATATTACATATTTGAAACAAATCAAAAAATATAGAATTAAAGAACTTCAAACAATCAAAATAGAAAATGCGGAAATTATTCAACCTTTAAAAAAAGAGTGTGAGAATGTTATAGTTCTGCCAATTGATGAAAAGAGCCACCTTAAAGCTTCCGTACTTTTGCAATCCATAGTGGAAAATGTAAAACAAAAAACACAGGTTATTTTGGCATATAAAGGCGTTTCAAATACAATAATCAACGCTCTTAAAAAGCAAGCAGGTGAAAAAACAATAATTAATACTTTACCTTTGACTAATTCTATAAATTCTTATCACGAATTTATCATGAGCTTGCCAAAACTACTTGCTAACTTTGAAAAAGTGATTGTACTTAAGCCGTATGCTATAGCATTAAACGATGTGACATGTACACTAACAAAGACTATAGCAGGCAGTCGTGATGTAGACTATGAAATATATGCTAAAAAATATCCAAAGAAAGCAATGGTAAACTATATTTGTGACGCCAGACTGGAAATTGATTTGAAAAAACTGGAAAAGTTGTCAAAAGATGTAAAAAGTTATCAAGAGCTTTTACTTGCCTTGCCGCAAGAGGAAATTCAAATTTTAAATCAAAATAACTTGCTAAAATTTGATAGCCTGGGTTTAAAAATTAAAGAAGTGAATGCGTATTGCGCGCATGGGCTTTTTGAGGAATTTATTAAAGCAAGAAAAGAGCCACAGTTGATCTCCTTTGAGGGCAAAGTGGGGCCACTTAAAGACATGACCTGTGAGTATGGCGCTGAATATTATAAATTTGCTAGAAAATCGCCATTTTATGAACTTATTTTAAAACAACTTATGACAGCTAAATTAGACGCAAAGGAGAAGCGATTTATTAAGAAACGAAAAAGACTGGATAAATTTGCGCCTCCAGGTTCGGATAAGCGACTAGCATTAAGGACAATCTCTAAAAAGTATTATTAAAAAACAGACTAATTAGTCTGTTTTTTTGATATAAGGAATTTTACTATGTTTTCGGCAGCATGTGGGCGTGCATATTTTTTTACGCAGCTTTTCATGCTTTCAAGTAGGGTAGGGTTATTGTAAATCTTTTCTACCAAAGTGCCAGCATCGCTCAGTTTTTTCATTTTAAGACTGCACCCAAAGTCAGCGAACAGTTTTGCTGTAATCTTTTCGTTTATTATCATTTTTTCACGTGCTATAAAAGGAAGTCCAGAGGCAATTGTTTCGCAGACCGTGCTGCTTCCACAGCGGGTTATACATATATCGCTCGCACGCATATATTCGGCGATGTTATCTACATATCCATTGTTATATACATTATTAAGATTATGCTTTTTGCAATATTTTTCTATTTTTGCATAATTTTTGGCATTTCGACCATTTATTACCACAATATTAATGTCCAGGCGTTTTTTAACAATATTGTCAACGAGCTTAACATTGTTTCCAAGCCCAAACCCTCCAGTCATAATTAAAACAGTAAATTTGTTTTCAAGTTTGAGTTTTTTTCGTAAATCAAGAGTGTTCACTCCCCCCCCCGCAGTTTTAATTATGTCGCGAATAGGCAGTCCAAAGGTTTGAATTTGGTTTAGTTTAAACCCTTTTTGTAAAAGTTCTTGCGTAGTATTTTCATATGGCTGAAATACATAGTCGACAAAGGAGGAATGCTCCCAATAAGGGCATAGGCAGAAGTCTTGAACAATCGTTGAAACTGTAATGTTTTTATCAAGTTTCCCTTCTAGTCTTAACTGGGAAACCGCATTACTTGCAAAAACATGAGTACACATTATAATATCAGGAGAAGTAATATTAATTTCCTTTTCTAGATAGTCTTTAGCACGCTTTAAACTTGATTGAAACTTTTTATGATTTACTTTGCGAAGTTGATTCCAAATGAAGTCGTAGGTTTTTGGAATATGCTTGCATAGCCATAAAAATCCAGCATTATTGCTATTCACTTTTCTGTCATCATAACCATATGTTTGAACTATTTTAACGTGGGCACCATGTTTTTCAAATTGTGAGGCAAGTGCTTTTGCCATCATATTATGTCCTTCGCCACAAGTCATAGTAATAATTAAAACCTTCATGCTTACTCCGCAATTACATTAAGATTGAATTTTGCATTGATCTGTGGATAAATTCTTGCAATTATTGTATAAGTGCCTATGGTTTTAATAGGTTCCTTAACTTCAATTTTGCGTTTGTCAATATTAAAGCCTTGTGCGTTTAAAGCATCCGCAATTTCTTTTGCTGTAATCGAGCCGAAAGTCTTACCATTATCTCCACATTTGATTTTTAAGTTTACCATTTGTCCATTTAATTTTTTTGCAAGTGCGTTTGCTTCCGCTTTTTCCATCTCTTTGTGATATGCATTTGCACTCTTCTTAAATTCGTTTTCAGCCAGACTGGATTTAGTAGCCTCTTTGGCATAGCCTTGTTTAAATAGGAAGTTTTTTGCATAACCGTCAGAAACTTCTTTAATCTCTCCCTTTTTGCCGGTACCTTTCACATCTTTAAGTAAAACAACTTTCATAAAATTCTCCTTTTTTCAAGTTTATGATTTTAAGATTAAAAAGTCAATTAATTGGACAAAATAATCAAGGGGAATTATGGATATTAGATGCAGAAAGACGAAATGTCAATATAATGATAGATATACATGTAAAGCTAAAGGGATTTGTGTAAGCAAGGCGGTGTTGTGCGATACTTTTCGAAAGTCGGACAAGCCAGAAGTGGATACTACAAAGCATTTATTTGAAAAAACGCCCGAATACGCGCCGCAGCGTGATAGTAAAACTCTTAAAATAGAGTGCAAGGCTGATTGTTTATTTAATAAAGATGGAGTTTGCGTTTCCAACGGAATAACCGTTAACTCAATTACTGAAAAGCCATATTGCGTCAGTTTTTTAAAGCGTTAAAAAATATTTAAAAATTTTGGTTGCTAATTTTTCATAAGTATATTATACTATCATTAGAGAGGTTTACTATGGGAAGAAGAAAAAAACAACCACAAACCGGACTTATCGCAAATGAAGAAAATGTTAAGAAAGTTACAGTGTGGGGGAGCTCTCGCGTACTGTCCGATAAAATGGAAGTGGATTACTATAAAGCATATATTAAAGAAATAACACTTTTAAATAAACTGATAGGCTCTGTGAGCGATGCTGGCAATTATAATCTTAAAGACCGAACCAAACGTGACCTTGTCAAAATGGATAAAGAGATTGCCGACTATAGCTCTACTTACATAGTGGCAATGGCTTCATTTATGGGCAAAGTTTTCAATTTTGCAGTTGAAATTGAAATTTTAGATGATGGCATGGCAAGTGCCAGTCTATACCTTAACGAGGCAGTAAATTACTATCCTCCCATTGAAAGACTGCATTCCTTTGTTGCAAAAGTTGTATTGGCTTATGATGGTGGCTTTTACGATAAACTTTGCAAAACTTTTAATCTTTATGAAACTACAATAAATATTCAAGATACTGACATTCCATATTTGTCAGTAACTATGCAAGAAATGTCTGACCAACTTTTAATGTTTGATGAAGTGTCAGATCTTGGCAGTCAGATTTATCTTATGCGCATGCTTAAAACTTTAACAAGTGGTGGAAAGCTGGGCGAAGAAATAGTAGAAGAATATAAAAAACAAGCCGAGGAACTTAATCTTGATGAAAATAAACAGGGCACGTATTCAGTATTGCATCGTAAACTAGATGAAATAATTGAAGCAAAAGGTGGGCTTGAAAAATTGCCAATTCCTAAAGAAGAAGCTGAAAAGCCAAGGCAAGAATATAATGAAACGATTCGCAAATTAGATGCAGCAGCTGCAAAAAAGACGGCTGTACTTGAAAAACAGCGCGAAAAGGATGCTAAAAAACAAGCAAAACAAGACAATGGTGAAACTCAAACAAACAAGCCAAAAGCGGCTGTGAAAACTGCTGGTAAATCCTCATCTGATAAAACTAAAAAGCCTACAAAAGCAAAAGCTGCTGGCGGCGATAAAAAAAACACAAAAAAGCCTACAAAAGAAACAAAGAAGAAAGAAGAAAGCATAACTGTTAGACTCGGCAAAACGGAGTTTGAATCCAAAAAAGAAGATGAGCGCATTGATGTAGTCTATTCGGACAAAAATGCTCCAAAAGCGGAAGTGCCACCAGCTTTAAGAGAGCCAAGCCAAGAGCCTCCACAAGACATCGAAACTGAAGAGGCCTTTAATCCTGCTGATTTTGGAATTAATGCTGGGGTAGTAGGGGAAGTTAACACAAATGACACATCAGTTGATTTTAATGACGGACTTGTAAATAAGAGTATGGAAAAGCCAAAAGAAGGTATTGTGAATGAAAATATACCAATACCTCCTAATGAATTTGATGGAGAGGTGGTATCTTTTGCCATTCCGGAGACGCCAGAATTAACATAAAAAATGGACTTTCAAAGTCCATTTTTTATTCACTTTCATCTTCTTCGTTTTGAGAATTTACAAAGTTCTTTAAGGATGGGTCAAATTCTGCTGCATTTTGTTTCAAATTTTTGAAAAAAGTTTCAAGTTCTGTACAAATTTGATTATCTTTGCCAGTTTCACAAATATCATGAAATACTTTTTCAACGCTTATATATTCGTGATTTTTATCATTTGCATAGTATTTTAATATAGCGTCAAAAGGTCTGTTGCCGTCATGGTAATAATTTTTAACGCATGTTGATTGGACAAATTCAGTTATTTTCTTGATAGCAAGAGAATCTTTATACATTTTCCAATTTTTTTCAATTTTTCTTAAAGATTCTTGAATTTCTTTACTATGCAATGTCTTTGGAAAATCCTTTTTACCTTTGAAGAAGTCAATCATTTCAGTACTTTCTGTGTTATAAGGATTTCCTACAGCTAAATATAAATTCGCAAGGTAATAGAATGCTAGCATGTCAAGGTTGCGTTGATAAGTCCCTCTTGTGTTTTTTTCTACACTAGGAGCGTCATTAAGAATGTATTGTTTTTCCATTGTATTTTCACCTCTTATGCGTATATAATAGCATATAATTTTTGTTTTGTAAATACCTTTTTGCAAAATTTTTTTATTTGATTTTACTTGCAAGGCTTTATTATATTTAATTTACTTAGTTAGCATAAAATTATTCCCTTTGCCTATGCTATTGTTATGAAAAACAAGACTTTAGCTGGTGCTTTTATACTGATTGTCAGTGGTTTTATATGCAAGTTCTTTGGTGCATTTTTTCGTTTGCCGCTTACAAACATCATAGGTATAGAGGGAATAGGCGCATATCAAATGATTATGAGCCTTTATTCATTAATGTTAATTCTTATCACTGGAGGAGTTACTCAAAGTCTATCTAAACTAATCTCTTCTGCTCGCGGCAGAGGAGAATTCGGCAAAATTCGTGAATATTTGCGCATATCATTGACTATTACGCTGTCACTTGGACTGATTATTGGCGCGGTTTTATTTTTGCTAGCTCGAAACATTGCCTCAGTGCAAGGAATTGCATCTATCTCTGGTGCTTATAGATTGATTATCTTACTTCTTCCGCTAGGTGCTATTATAGGCGTATTGCGCGGCATAATTCAAGGCTATGAAAACATGACGCCGACTGCGATAAGTCAGATTTTAGAGCAGGTGATAAAGTTTGCATTTGGTCTATTTTTTGCTTACATACTAGGCGTCGAGCGTGGCGTTATAGGTGCGTTTTTAGGCATTGTATTGGGGGAGGTCATAGCCGCCTTATACCTTATAGCATACACAATTTTTAAAGTGAAAATACCTGCTGCAAGTGGTGAAAATCTGACTAGAGATTTTCTTGGCGCTGCGCTACCACTCACCCTTGGCGGCGGGGTGCTTCCACTTACGCATGCATTAGACTCACTTATGATTGTTCCGCGCCTTGCACTTGCAGGTATTGCGGCTCAACGTGCCACTGCGCTTTTTGGACTTCAGACGGGAATGGTAGGAGCAATACTTAATTTTCCCCTTGTCATATCGTTGTCTGTGGCAATGGTTGTACTTCCTAAACTTTCCTATGTGGTTGCAAATGGACAAGTTTTAAAACAAAAAGAAGTCATATCTAAAGCTTTCAACTTAATGTGGTTTTTACTTTTACCTTTAACCTTTGGCATAATGTCACTTGCAAGATATATATATCCTTTAATTTATCCAAATGCAATCAATGGATTTTTAGAAGAGGCAGTTTTGCTGACTCTTATTGGCGGTGTTAGCGTGATAGTAAGTGCCATCATGCAGTTTTTGCTTGCCGTCGCACAAGCAAAAGGCTACTTTTTGTATAGTGCAATTGCTTTGATTATTGGCGGCGCGGTCAAGGTTTTAATTGTGTTTTTTACTTCTTCCATTCCATCTATCAATATATACAGTTTGCCGATTTCCACTCTTGTGCTAGCGCTTTTTGTTTCAATATTGCTTTTACTAAAACTAGGTGAAATTGTAAAGCTTGATGCCTTTAAATTTTTGCTTCCGCTCGTTTCTTCTGTCATCATGTTTTTAGGGGTTAGACTTTTTGTAGCATTAACTAGCTTGAATCCGCTCTTAACACTTGCCAGCTCCATTTTTTTAGGAGGTGTAATATATATAATTTTAAACTTTCCTATAATTAAAAGTTTGATATATGAGTTTTTTGGAAAGAATAAACCTAGGGAGGGAAACCATGAATAAAAAAGAATTTGTAGAAATATTGGCAAAAAAGCTGGATTTATCTAAGAATAAATGTGAAAGCGTGTTATCAGAGATTAAATCAACCATTGTGGATGCACTTAAAAAAGGTGAAGAGGTTAGTTTAAAAAACTTTGGCAAATTTAAAATTGTAGAGCGTAAAAGCCGCAAATGTATAAATCCAATAACTAAAAAACATTACTATTCTAAACCTAAAAAGGTGACAAGGTTTGAGGGGTATGGGGAGTTTAAATACATTTTCAACTAACATATAATTTAACATCGCAATATTTCGTTTGCTATCAATGTCCTAAATTACACAGGGCATTGTTTTCAACTTGTCGGTTAAATCACTTTGAATTTTTTTTAACTTTTGCTAAAATTAAGCTATGCTAGATTTCAGTAAAAAACCGCTCATATTGGCGCCCATGGCTGGCGTTAGCGATGTAGGGATGAGAAAACTTTGTTCTCGCTTTGGTGCAGATGCCACTGTTAGCGAGATGCTTTCTTCGCGTGCCATGCTTTTTAATCCCAAAAAGACTGCACTCATGACGGAAACGGATGAAGAAGAAAAGTACAAGCTAGGTCAAATTTTTGGTCATGAAAGTGACATTATGGCAATGTCAATTATCAATCCAATGCTTGACGGCTATGACAGCATTGATATCAATATGGGTTGTCCTGCGCCTAAAATTGTCAAAAATGGTGAAGGGTGTGCACTTATGAAAAACTTGCCGCTTGCAAGTGAAATTATTCGGGCTTGTGTGAAAGCAAGCAAAAAACCTGTTTCAGTAAAATTTAGACTAGGGGTTGATAGTGATATCAGCACACAATTTGGAAGAATGTGCGAGGAAAGCGGGGCTAAGTTTATCACTCTTCATGCACGCACCGCTGCGATGGGCTATAGCGGCAGGGCAGACTATGAAGCAATTGCAAGACTTAAGGCGGCGGTTAAAATTCCAGTGATAGGCAATGGGGATGTCGTGGACTTGGAAAGTTATCAGCGCATGAAAGAAACTGGAGTTGATGGCGTTATGATAGGCCGTGGCAGCTTGGGCAAGCCTTGGATTTTTTCTATTTTAAAAGGTGAAAAACCGCCTAAAGATATATATAAGGTGATTGAGGAGCATGTTTACGTGCTTAGGAGTCGATATCGTGAAGAATGGCTTGTGCAGTACATGCGCAAGCATTTTCTGTGGTATATTTCCTCATTTAAAAATGCTAGCGACTATCGCAGACTTATTGCCACTAGTCCAGATTTAGATGGAAGTTTAAAAATGTTACGTCAAATATTAAAATGATTTTGAAAAATTTAAAAGATGTAGTATCCTTTAAGAAAGAGAGGTGAATATGAAAAGAAGCGTTAAAGATCTCGTCAATCTCAAAGGCAAAGTAATATTGCTTCGTGCAGATTTTAATGTACCTCTTGATGGTGCAGGGCGAATCATGGACTTAAATCGTGTCAATGAAAGCATACCAACTATAAAATATTTGATCGGTCAAGGTGCTAAAGTCGTCATATTGTCACATTTAGGCAGACCTAAAGGATATGAAATTCGTGCTTCATTATGGCAGATTTCTTTGATACTTATGAAACGGCTTAATACAAAGGTGTATTTTAGTAACAAAGTTATAGGTCCCGAGGTAAAAGAACGCATTCGTTCTATGAAAAATGGGGATGTCCTTTTGCTAGAAAATGTACGCTTTTATGAGGAAGAAACCGCTTGCGACATGAAATTTGCACGAGAAATTGCAAGTTATGGCGATTTGTATGTCAATGATGCTTTTGGATGTAGTCATCGAAAACATGCGTCTACTTATGGCCTTGCTAGAGTTCTACCTAACGCAGTTGGTTTGTTAGTGGAAAAAGAAACCATGGTTTTGACGGATGCAATGGAAAACCCTAAAAGACCTTTCGTTGCAATTATAGGCGGGGTTAAAGTGCCTGATAAAATAAAGATACTTAAAAAATTTGTGGACGTTGCGGATACTATTTTAATAGGCGGAGCTATGGCGTATACATTTATGCTTGCAAAAGGTATTGCTGTGGGCGAAAGCTTGACATACCTAGACTGCGTGCAGGTTGCTAGTGACATTTTGCAATATGCAAAGGATAAAGGTAAAAAGATTTTGCTGCCAATTGACCATGTGATTGTGCATAAGAACGCGCAGCGACAGCGCAAGGTTGTAGTGGATAACATGGAAGAAGACATGATGGGTATGGATATTGGACCTAAAACCATCAAAATGTTCGGTGAAGAGATTGCTCGTGCAGGTCAGATTATATGGAATGGGCCCATGGGACTTTATGAACAGGATAAATTTAAAGAGGGGACTCTAAAACTTGCAGAAGTTGTAGCAAATTCAAAAGCATATTCAATTGTAGGCGGCGGCGACAGCGTAAGCGCTATCAAACTTGCTAAATGTGAAGATAAGATTAACTTTTTATCTACGGGCGGAGGCGCGACGCTTAAATTTATAGAAGACGGCTCTCTTTGTTGCATTGATGTTATTCAGGAGAAAATTAGATGAAAAAAATAATTGCAAATTTTAAGATGAATCAAACGCAAAGTGAAACAAAAAGATATTTAATGAGTTTCGCTTCACGCTTTAAACAGAATGATAAAGTTGAAGTTACATTATGTCTTCCTTTTACAAACTTAGCAATCGCAGACTTACTTTTACAAAATACACAAATTAAATTAGGAGCTCAAAACATTTCCGAGTTTGATAGTGGAAGTTATACTGGCGAGGTCAGTGGAAGCATGCTCAAAGAAGCTGGCGTGGAAATGGTGATAATTGGTCATAGCGAAAGACGTCAAAAGTTTAAAGAAAGCAATAAACTTATCAATCGTAAAATAAAGGCAGCCTTAAAAAATGGGCTTGGAGTTATACTTTGTGTAGGAGAAAGTCTTGCAGAAAAAAACACTTTAAAAACCTTGGAATCTTTGCGATTTCAAATTGAGGAAGCGCTTAAAGGACTTTATGAAAATGAACTTGAAAAAATTATTATAGCGTATGAACCTATTTGGGCAATTGGTACTGGCAAAAATGCTACCGCACGCGAGGTAGAATATGCTGTCAAAGTAATCAGAAAGGTTATAGAAGATGATTTTTCAGCAAAAGCAGGTAAAGATATAAATATCATCTATGGCGGAAGTTTGAATGTGAGAAATATTTCTACTATAATGCGAGTTAAAGGTATTGATGGTGCCTTAGTTGGCGGCGCAAGTCTAGATGAAAATGTGTTTTTAAATATGATAGGTTTGATATAAACTAGCGGAAACTAATTTTTAAACAAACTTGATATTTAAAATTTTGATATTGTGCATAGCTTTCTTGTAATGTACAATCCAGTCATGTTTAATATTTCGTATTTTACAAGGCTTCAATAATATAAAAGTATTAAAATTATTGTTAAAAATTTAAATAACGTATAAAATATAATTAAAATAATTCATGTGGTTATGCATGATAAATGCCCCTCCTGCTGAATTCTGTCAGATTTTCGACAAAATTCGCGGGGGGGGGATTTTGGCTCGGCTAACAAATTTAGGCAAAAATAAAGCATAAATATAGCCTTTTGATAATGCTAAAATCCTAGTATTTTTAAAAGGTTAGGTATTTATGAGAAATAGAATTTTTTATCTATCTTTATGTATGATTTTTGCACTATCTATGTTAGCTTGTGGCGTTTATATGTTAAACGATTTTAATTGTATGAATAGTGGTCAGATTGAAACAGAGGAAAAACAAGAGGAATCTCCTGCAGAAGGACTCAGTGGCACTGTTACTGCTTATATAAAGCTATATAAAAATGGTAAACTTGAATCATTAACAAATGGGTATTATCAATTAAAATTATATGGCTATAGTGGACCCTCAACCTTGATTGCAACCGGCTCGGGTGGCAGTTTAACCTGTAATTTATCAACAGTGGGGTCAAGCTATTTTTATACATACTTGACTGTGAGTCAAACACAGCATGGTGGTGAAGAAGGGGGGTATGTCTTTTCTGGCTGGTATTCAAGTTCTTCATGCACTGGTGCGCCCGACTTAGGTACTACGTCAAGTTCAAATTCAATCACTGCAAGTAAAACATTGTACGCAAGATACAATTATTCAAGTACTTATTTTAGCATAAATAATAATGGCGGGAGTGGAGACGATAGCGTATCTGCAATATATGGAAGAGCGTATCCTAAAGTTAATGTGCCTACGAGAGATGGCTATACATTTAGTGGGTATTGGAGCGCGTTATCTGGAGGTACAAAATTTTATGATGCGAATGGTAATCCCGTATTAGATTATTGTTCATATAATTGTGATAGCTCTACGCCTACCTTATATGCACGATGGGTTGCAAACACCTACACCATAACTTATAAACCAAATGGCGGAACACCAAACACAGATTATACGCAAAGTGTAACTTATGGGCGAAGCTTCACAGCAAAGTCCCCAGACACATATACTCGAACAGGTCACGCTCTCAAAGATTGGAATACTCAAGCCAACGGTTCAGGGACTACATATGATTGTAATGCTTCATATAGATACAACATTGCTAGCAATTTAACGTTGTATGCTCAGTGGGTTGTAAATAGTTACACATTAGACGTCAATGGAAACTTAGACGGAACTGTATCAGGTTCAGTAAACGGATACGCGACATTCGACATGTACATAAATGGAAGCAAAGTGGCAACCCAAGTTGCAGATTATAATGCTGCACATCCTTATGGGACAAGTTATGAGGTAAAAAATATCAAGCCAAGCAATGATAAACAATATTTAAGTGCATATCACAACAACGAATGCACAATCTCAGGCAGTTTAAGTGGTACTGTGCCAGCGGAAAATCGAATAGTTTGTCTTAAAATGCGCACTAAAACATGGAACGACTACGCAGCGTCGTCTTATGCGGGAGGAAGAGGAACGGCAGCAGATCCATACATAATCAAGACAGCGGAGCAACTTGCGAAAGTAGCAAAGGA
>CAOQRA010000017.1 GCA_948512295.1 uncultured Eubacteriales bacterium | reverse complement strand
AATATAAAAAATTTCAAGAAGGGTTTAATAAATTTTGATAAAAATCGATTTCTTGCAGACTTCTTAAAAGAACCTGTTTTAGAAAATGGAAAGTTTGAATATGCAAGAGAGTTAATTAAAAAATATGGTCTTGTACCTATTGAGATTATGCCTGAAACCTGTAATTCTAAAAATCCCTCTGAGCTAAATGATCTTTTTGCACAAAAAGTTAAAGTTGATATTTTTAAACTAATTGAATCAAAAAAGATAAAGAAAAATTTGTATAAAATAAAAAATGAAATGCTAGCAGAAAATTATATGCTTTTATCAAAAATTCTAGGCGAACCACCACAGAGTTTTGATTATAAATACTATGATATAAATAACAATTTAGTAGAATTAAATTCGATTACACCACAAAAATTTCATCAAATGTTTTGTAAAATTGATTTAGACGATTTTGTTATTGTTGGAAATATTCCCATAACAAACAAACCTTTTTATAAAAAATTTAGACGAGCCTATTCTGGTAATATAATTGGGAAAAGTTTTTCTGATTATATAAATCTCCCTTTTATAGAATTTCAGAATCTTTGTATTACTCAATTAAAAAATAATATGCCTGTTTTATTTGCTTGTGATAATAAAAAATATAGAAACCTAGAAAGTACGATATTAGATACAAGATTATTTGACTTTGAAAAATATTTGAGTGTTAATGATATGTCTAAGCGGCAAGCAATTGAAAGTTTTGATATTAACTTAAAACACTTCATGGTTTTTAGAGGAGTGCATATTGAAAATGAACTACCAATAAGATGGAAAGTTGAAGATTCAGCAGGAGCGGAAAATCGCATTAATGGATACTATGTAATGAACCAAAATTTTTTTGAAAAATGTGTGTTTCAGGCATGTATTCACAAAAAATTTCTTTCTGATAAACAAATCAAGGCTTCAAATTTGAAGCCGATTATATGCAATTTTAGAGGATTAATATAATTATGTGTAAAACAAACAAGATGCGTTATCTGTAAAATATTTCTATTGTAATATAAAAAAACTTTATCAAATCTGATAAAGTTTTTTGCTAGTTTCAAAATTTACAACCCTTGGTTACTTTTTTTATTATTGATTTTTTTAATAATTAAGACCTAAAAAATTTTTCCACTCCGTGCGTTACACCCCGCCCAATATGACAAATTATAGCTTTTGTTTTTACAATCACTAATTTCAGAATAATATACTCGGGTTTTGTCATTTTGACCAAAGCAAGCGAAAGCGAGCGTCACGGAGAAAGCTCAACATTAATTATTAATACTTCATTTTTACTTATCCTTATATATAACTGCTTGTGCCTCAAAGACAAACAAGATAAAGCCCATATCTGTAATGGTTTATCGTTTTTGAATTCCTCGCGAGCTTTAATAAAAACAGATAAAGTCCATGAATTTTGTCACAAAAAAACTCCTAAAGTGGACTTGAGTTACCCAAGTTGACCACGTTGGAGTTTTTTAGTAACACAGTAAAGCAAATATTTTCAACTATTAGACTATTCTAATGAAACTAAATAGTAATAAACAGGTTGACCACCATAAGCGGTTGTAATTTCGCAATCAGGATACTTTTTGGCAAGCTTATCAGCAAGCGCAGCAGCTTCATTCTCTCGAATATCCTCACCATAGAAAAGTGTGATTGTCATGGTTTCATCGGTGATCAATTTTTCTATTAATGCCTCAGTTGTATCTGCCACAAGTTTACCTTTAGCAAGGATAGCTTTATCATCAAGACCGATGATTTCGCCTACTCTAAGGTCAAAGCCATCCACATGGGTGTCACGTACTGCATGAGTAACAGAAGCAGAGCGTACTGATTTGATTGCTTCATTCATGGCTTCAGTATTCTCCTCAACCGAGCCGTCTGGATTGAAGGAAATCGAAGCTGATATGCCCTCTGGCACACTGCGAGTAGGAATAATGATAAGGTTTTTATTGGTTAAATCATTGGCTTGTTGTGCTGCAAGCACAATGTTTTTATTATTAGGGAATACAAATACATTTCGCGCTGGCACTTTGTCAGCAGCTGCTGCAATGTCAGCAGCACTAGGGTTCATGGTTTGTCCACCAAATATGATTTCATCCACACCGAGGTCTTTAAAGATAGCACTAAGTCCCTCACCAGGTGCAACTGCAACCATGCCATGCTCCTTAGTTTCCTCAGTTTCAGTGGCTTTTTTCTTAATTTCTCGATTTTGTTCGCGCATGTTTTCAATTTTGATGTTATAAATTTCACCAAGCTCAAGCGCATAGCCTATTGCAAGGTTTGGCTCATTAGAGTGAACATGAACTTTAACCAAATTTAAATCGCCTATGCAAATAACGCTATCGCCAATTTGCATAAGTTTTTCTCGAAGCTTGTCTATATCAGCTTCAGTGGTCTTTTTATTCATATGAATAATCATGTATTCTGTGCAATAACCAAACTGTATTTCGCTAAGATTATTAATGTCAGCTATTACATCGTCTACAGATTGTGCATTTTGTTCATCTTCAAAATTGATTTCAAAATCTTCTTCGCCTATGATAAGTTTATAAAAGCCTGTAAAGATAATGATAATTCCTCGACCGCCTGCGTCTACAACTCCAGCCTTTTTAAGCACTGGCAACATTTCTGGCGTTTGTTTTAGAATTTCCTCTCCAGTTTGCAACACACTTTTAAGAAAGACTTCAAAGTCATCACATTTTTTAGCAACATTGACAGCATTTTCAGCCATGACACGAATCACTGTCAAAATTGTACCCTCTTTTGGCTTAGTCACTGCTTTATAGGCGATATTTGCGCCTTCTTGCATAGCTTTAGCAAAAACTTTAGTAGTGATTTCATTTGACTTTTTAATCTCATTTGCAAAGCCCTTGAAAATCTGTGAAGTAATTACACCACTGTTTCCTCTTGCCCCTTTTAAAGCACCTTTAGCAAACGCATCACTTAGTCCTGTAATATCATTAGTAATACACTTTGAAATTTCGCTGACCGCCGATTTCATGGTAAGATACATGTTAGTACCAGTATCTCCATCTGGCACTGGGAAAACGTTAAGTGAGTCAACGTATTTTTTATTCTTTTCTAAAAGGCTTGCGCCAGCAACTATCATCTTACGGAAAGTTGCGCCGTTAATCGTCTTTATCATAATTTAAATAGCTCCTAAACTCTAACACCGACAACATGAACATTGACAGCATCCACAAGCATACCCGTGAAATTTTCAACGCTATACTTGACTGCTTTACGTAAAGATTCTGCCACTGCGCTAATGGAAACACCATATTTTAAAATGCAGTGAACATCAATAAATATTCGGTTGTCAATATGACTAATCTTAATACCTTTGGAATAAGATTGTTTTTTAAAAATTTCTTGAGCGCTATCTTTAAGTGAGCGTGATACGAGGTCTACAACGCCGTAGCAATCCAAGGCAGCATAGCCCGCAACAATCCTAATTGAATTATCGCTAATTGAAATATTGCCATAGTAGTTGTTAGTATCAACTGTCAAGACTCACTCTCCTTTTATAGATTTCGCCTACAATATATTACTATAAATTTCTAAAAAATACAAATAAAATATATAGGTTTAAGCAATTTTTTTTGACTTATTTTGTTTTTCTTGAAAATTTACTTGAAAAACAGTTGATTTTTTACACAAAAGATGATATAGTTAAGTGCAAAGAATATTTGGAGGATGAAATGAGTAGAACATGTGATATCTGCGGAAGAGGTCGCAGAACTGGAAAAAATGTAAGCTTTTCAAATAAGAAATCAAATCGTACTTTTGAAATCAACTTACAAGAAACTACAATAGAAGTAGACGGCAAGCCTACACGCGTTAAAGCTTGCACAAAATGTATTAAAAAAGCAAAGAAGGCATAACTTATCGCCCTCTTTTTTATGCAAAATAATAAGTCAAAGCTTGTGCTTTGGCTTTTTTATTGCCCCTTTTGTCATTCTGAGGCAGCTTAGCAGCATACCTGCGAGTTAGGCTCCCGTGACTGTCATTCTGAGCCACGCGAAGAATCTTTTAGACAGTACATAGGACAAACTAAAAAGATCCTTCACTTTCTCACCCCGAACGTTCAGGATGACAACCTCCGAGCGTGTCATTCTGAAACAAGCAAGACGTGCCCCACGAAAATGATTTATCATTTTGGGATGCAAGGCGAAGTTGAAGAATTTTTTAATCAACATTAATTCTTCACTTTTTACTCTTAATTCTTGACTTTATCTTTCCCCAGCCTGCGTAAAAAGAAGCCTAGCCATTTCGGTGCTTTAACACATATGATTTTATATTTTTCTTTTTGCTTTTCCATAATAATTATATATGCAAGTATTGTTATGCATGTTAAAGTGTTTATTTTTTGAATTATATTAAATAAGTAACTCGCTTGAGCGAGTTACTTTAACCTCGGGAGAAAGCAGCCCGCCGCCAAATCGGCGGGCTTAAAGCATTGTAAATGCTTATGTGCAAGGCTGCGCCTTGCACGCTTTCTCCCCTCCATCCACTTGTGTATATTATAAAAAAATAAAACAGCATTTTTGAAACTTTGACTTTGCAACTAACAAAAATACTGTTTTATTTAATTTTAAAATTCTTGGACTGCACTTAGAATGACATGGCTATTTTAAGCTTTTATAAAAGTATACAAATCACTCCGCCTTTGCCCTCATTGAGAATGCGACCCAAAGTTTTTCGCATTTTTCTTTGCGCTTCAACTGGCATAGTTACAATTTTAGAAGAGATATTTTCACCTACAAGACTGAATAAACTACGTCCCAAGATATTGGTTTCCCAAATTGCTTCTGGAGAAGTTTCAAACTGCTCAGACAGATTTTTAGCAAAATCTTGACTTTGCTCCTCACTGCCTACAAGCGGTGTAACTTCAGTATCAACATCCACACGCATAATATGAAGACTTGGAGCACTCGCTTTAAGTTTAACACCAAAGCGGTTGCCTTGTCTGATAATCTCTGGCTCACTAAGCACAAAGTCGTCTTTTTGAGGTTCTACAATACCGTAGCCCGTTTCACGAACTTCGTCAAGAGCATATTTGATTTTATCATATTCAAGCTTTGCAATAGCAAGCTCTTTAATATAGTTGACAAGTTCGTAATCATCTCTAATTTCATAGCCGCACTCATGGCTAAGCACACGATAGAATAAATCTTCCTTAGGAATAACATTAAACCTAATTACGCCCTCGCCAAGCTCAATATTTGAAAATGTGATAGGGTCAAAATCTTGGCTTTCAGTAAAGGCAAGTTGAGCTTTATCTACATGACTAAGTTTAGTTATTTGACTGCCAAGCTTTTTAACTTCATTTGCAATTTCGACGATAATGTCATTATCAAAGGACAAAGCCCTAAGCCACTCTGGCATTTTAACGCGAATAGCTTTGACTGGGAATTCGCCAAGCATTTTTTCAAACACCTTGTCAATGTCCCCTTCTTTAAGATCAAGTGCATTTAAATGCAGCACTGGCACATCATACTTTTCACTGAGTGCTGAGGCGAGTTTTTTGGTTTCAACTGCCGCAGGATTTTTGCAGTTAAGCACCATAACAAAAGGCTTACCAGTCGCTTTCATTTCAGCGACAACACGCTCCTCTGCTTCAATATAACTTGTGCGAGGAATTTCTGTAACTGAGCCATCAGTTGTAACTACAAGACCAATTGTGGAATGCTCACTCATGACTTTTTTAGTGCCAAGCTCAGCAGCCTCTTCAAACGGCATATCCTTATCCGACCAAGGAGTTTTTACAAGGCGCGGTTTATCTTCTTCATTGACTCCAAGCGCACCACTTACAAGATAGCCCACACAGTCAATCATACGTACCCTCATATCCGCATTTGCAACTTTAATTTTAACCGCTTCATTAGGCACAAAATGAGGCTGAGTCGTCATAATTGTTTTGCCATCTGCAGATTGAGGCAATTCATCTATAGTTCTATCTTTTGCATTTTTTTCAGATATGTTCGGAACAACCAATTTCTGCATAAACTGGGTAATAAAAGTGGATTTCCCCACACGAACAGGTCCAACCACGCCGATATATATATCGCCATTGGTTCTAGACTTTATATCATCATATATTTCGTATTTTTCCATAAAAAACCTCCATACGATAGAGTATTCTATGTCGGAGGTAATTTAATTATGATTAATTTTATAAGTTAATTTTCTTGGTCATCCTCTATAATTATCTCTTTTTCTGGAGGCTGCTGTACATGCGCTTCTGGTATTTCTTCAACCCCTTTTTGGCGGTGAAATATTTTTACAATAGATTTTCTAAAGCCAGACTTATTTTCTTGATGTCTTACAAACCGGATAAAATTGCCGCTGTGACGAAGATATATGAAAGCTGTTAAACACCAAAGTATTACAACTATAGCCCATGCAAAAGGTATTTTTTCTACAAACACCCAAGCGGTCAAACTTGCACTCATGCAAGTGATAAAACTAAGCGTTGAAATAAAGGCATAATCATAGAAATAGAGTAAAATTGCGAAAACTAGAAAAACGATAAATGCCACCCACCATAATGGTGTAAACCATAACACACCTGCAAAGCAAGCAAGTCCCTTGCCGCCTTTAAAGCCATAAAAGATTGGGAAAACTGAACCTATAACTGCAAACAGACCTGCAAAGTAATAAGCAAATTCAGAGTAGGCAGGAAATTGAGTATGTTCTACAATAATTTTAGTAACAAGGCAGCAAACTCCCGCTTTGACCACTTCTAAAATTAGCGTTATAAGTGCTGGCAAAAAACCAAAACTACGCAGCATATTCATGGTGCCAGGATTGCCACTACCTACTTTAGTAATATCTTTTCTGCGAGAATGCCATGCTAAAATTCTTGCAAAATTGATAGAGCCTAATAGATAAGCAGCAATGGCTATTAGAAAAAACATTAAATAAATGTTCATGATTTATCCTCCTTTCCTCTTATTATAATTTTTATAGGAGTGCCAGAGAAATCAACTTTCTCTCGGAAGCGATTTTCTAAGTATCTTACATAAGAAATGTTTATAAGAGATGCATCATTTACGAAAACTACAAAAGTAGGCGGACATACACTTGCTTCCGTTATATATTGAATTTTAGCGCGTCTTCCGCTGTGAGCTGGAGGCTCAAAGTTTAGTATGGCGTCATGAAGCATATCATTGAGCAGCCCAGTTGAGATGCGTTTTTGCGAGTTTTCATAAGCTGTTACTACTTTTTCCATAATTTGTCCAATAGAAGATCCTGTCAACGCGGAAACAAAAATAGGCAAAAAGTAATCCATAAATGCAAGGCTCTCTTTCAGCATTTTTAGATATTCATCTTTTGTAGAGCTCTTTTTATCCCACTTATTAATCACCACAACGCTTGGTTTCCCCGCTTCATGAACAAGCCCCGCAATGCGAACATCTTGTTCGGTCAGCTTTCCCTCGCTTCCGTCAAACACAATTAAAACCACATTGGCATTTTCAATTGCACTAAGCGTACGCAGCACTGAATAGCCCTCAATAGACTCCCTCTCCACACCGCGCTGTCGGCGCAAGCCAGCCGTATCTACAAGAGCAAAAGCTTTCTTATTATATTTGAAAGGCACAAGCACTGCATCACGAGTGGTACCCTCTATGTCGCTGACAACCACACGCTCTTGACCAATAAGTCGGTTGACGAGGGAACTTTTCCCTACATTTGGCCTGCCCACTATGGCAACTTTAGTTAGATTATCATCTTCTTCGCCGACGCGCTGATTAAAGTTTGCCACTATGGCATCTAATACATCGCCGATACCTTTACTCTGGCTGCAAGAAAGAGGCATAGGAGTGCCAAGCCCAAGCGAATAAAACTCATAAGTATTTTCAACTTCAAAGCGGTCAAGCTTATTGACAACTAAAACAATGGGCTTTTTACTTCTTTGTAAAATGCGTGCGACCTCTTCATCGGTAGAAGTTATACCGCTTTTTCCGTCGACGAGGAAGACTACCACATCACTTTCCTTGATGGCAAGCTGGGCTTGCTTTTTTATTTCCGTTTGAAAAACATCCTCGCTTTTGGCGTCTAACCCACCCGTATCTACAAGCATAAAGTTATGCCCACACCAATTTGCGTCAGCATAAATACGGTCACGAGTGACACCTGGAGTATCATCAACAATGCTTATTCTCTGACCGCAAATTTTGTTAAAAAAAGTACTTTTGCCAACGTTGGGACGTCCCACTATGGCAACGATTGGTTTTAACATAACTCTCCCTTATGCTCAAGTCTATCACATTTTAAGATATATTACAATCAAAATGGATATTAATTTTTATCGAATTTTTTGCAATTTTTATCACACCCCTTACAATTAGCACAAAATTTTTTGTTTTTCACCTTTTTGATTATGAATATGATGGAAAAAATTATTATAAATAAAGCGGCTAAGATTAAAAGCATTTTTAAAGCACCAAACTTGATAAACGCTAAGGAAAGATTATAAATGATAAAACTTGCGATATATGCAATTAAAAGCTGCAAAATAATTCCAATAAACGTCCACTTTCGTCCTAATTCCTTTCGAAGCACTGACATGGTCGCAAGGCAAGGGAAATACAAAAGACAGAAAACAAGATAGCTTATAACATTTGCCCCACTTGCAAAGTAGACCACGCTTGACGGATTATGGAATGCGCTATTAAGCCCATTTTCACCTACTCCGCTGTAAAGCGCGATGGAAGAAACTATGATCTCTTTTGCTATGAGCCCTGCGATAAGAGCGGACACCAAAGCCCAACTATTAAAGCCTAGCGGCGCAAAAATGGGTGCAATCACTTTACCTACTTGTTCTAATATGCTTCCCTCGCCACTTGGCACATAACTAAAGGAAAATGTAAAACTGCTTAAGAGCCAAACAATGACATTCATACATATTATTAAAGACCCAACTCTAAACATAAATTGTTTCATATTGTCAAGTAGAACTTTGCCCACGCGTTTAACGCTCATTGCGTGATAAGGAGGAAATTCTAGAATGAAAGTTTGCTCTTTACTTTTAAGTATTGTCTTTTCAAAAATCATACTCATGATAAGCGCACAGGTTACACCAAGAAGATAAAGTCCCATAATTACTAAAATATTGTTTGCCCCAAAAAATGCACCGCCTATAACACTATAGACTGGGAATTTTGCGCTACAACTCATATAAGGTGTTAAAAGCCCAGTTTTTATTTTAGCATTTTTATCTTCCATATTGCGTGCTGTCAACACCGCTGTAGTAGAGCAGCCAAACCCCATCAATAGAGTATAGACGCTTTTACCAGATAGTCCCACCTTTGCAAATATGTCTTCTAAAGAAAAAGCCACACGTGACATATAGCCGCTGTCTTCTAATATTGATAAAAATAGGAAGAGTAAAGCGACTTGAGGAAGAAACCCCAGCACACTGAAGGCGCCACCTACCACTGCATTTTCAATAAGCCCAGTCAACCAGCTCTCCGCGCCAAAAGAGGAAACAAAAAGTCCGACAAGTGGTTTCCCAATAAAGTTGTCAAGTAAAAAACTTAGCCCCTCGCTTAGCCATTTGCCAAACGAAAAGAAAGTTAGCTCAAATACCAATGCAAGCATAACCATAAAAATAGGGATTGCCAAAAATCTATTCATTATCACTTTGTCAAGCTTGCTTCTTCCATATACTTTATTTTGCTTTTTAGCACACTTCATGAGAATATTATCTATATAGTCATATCGCGCCGAGGCTACACCCTCTACTTGTGGAGTAACTATGTTTTTGTTTAAATTTAATTTTTTTAAAATTTTTTCATCGTTTTCTAATAGTTTAATTTTTAAAAACTGAGAATTGTCACTTATTGGCACCTTGTCAAGTTCTAGTTTTTTAAGATATGGCAAGGAATAATTTTTATGAGGTTGAAAGTTGATTATTTCATTGTTTAATTTATCTAGCCCTATCTTTTTTTGCGCATTGATAAGCACTACTGGCACGCCGAGTAAATTTGAGAGTAGGCTGGCATTTATTTTATATATTGGTGCTTTATCTACTTGGTTGATAGCAAGTATAACGTTTGCGCCAAACTCCATAAGTGAAAGCGTCAAAAAAAGATTGCGACCCAAATTGCTTTCATCACAAATATTGACAACCAAAGTTTCTGGCTGCGAAAGTATTGCCTCTGCCGCCACTTCTTCTTCATAGCTTAAAGTTGAAAGCGAGTAAAGCCCTGGCAAGTCGACAAGTTCAATTTCATGCCCGCTAAAATTATACTTTTTACTTTTTCCTTCAACGGTTACGCCATGCCAATTTCCCACATGTTCGTTAGAGCGCGTTAACGCGTTAAAAAGTGTCGTCTTGCCAGTGTTAGGATTGCCTACTAAATGAACCCTCATTTGACCATCACCGCCTTTGCAATTGATGAGCGTATGGAAAGCGTATAGCCGCGAAGTTCAATCAAAAAAGCACGCCCTAATACCGAGCGTCTGACAAGGAAAACAGCCTGTCCAGGCAGCAATCCTAAATCGCATAGCCGTCTTTTAACTTTAAATGGTAAAGCTTTATCAAATTTTTCCACGATATAGCTTCGATTAAATTTACACTGACACAAATTTTTCATAGAGTAATTTATGGCAAAAAGAAACAATTCATTACAATATACTCAATTTATTTGCATGCATAGTTCAATATATGCTATAATCAAAACAATTAAGGAGATTTAAATATGAAATGTGTATATTGTGGATGTGAAGAAAGCAAAGTGCTTGACTCAAGAAGTACTGATGAAACCAACTCTATTCGCCGCCGCCGCGAATGTCTAAACTGCGGACGTCGTTTTACTACTTATGAAACGGTGGAAACTACCCCAGTGCTTGTTATTAAATCTGACGGCAGCCGTCAACCTTTTGACAGAGAAAAGCTTATCGGCGGAATGATTAAAGCTTGCGAAAAAAGACCTGTATCTCTTCCTCAAATTGAAACAGTGGCAATGGAAATTGAAAAGACGATACAAAATAAATTGCAACAAGAAGTTTCTTCAAAAGAACTTGGCGAAATGGTTATGAATGCTCTTAAAAGACTAGATGAAGTTGCCTATGTTCGTTTCGCTTCAGTTTATCGTCAATTTAAAGATATTGAAAGTTTCAAAAAACTCTTAGAAGATATGTAAAAAAATAGGCAGTTGCCTATTTTTTTATTCCTCTGTTTTAATTTTTCGCTCAAATGTGGAAAGAATTTGATAGCCGCCTATTCCTCTCTCTTTTTGTACTCTATATAAATAATAATTGTCATCTTCTTCATATTCATTATCGTCAAGTTCGTCTTTTTGCAACTTGGCATAGAAATAAATATAATTACCACTATGAGAAGCTTTGCTGTCAAGGATGTCTGTCATTTCGATGATGGTTTCTGCTTGCTTATTTTTAACGCTAATTCTATAAAGTCCAGTTGTGCTTGAATAGTAAACATAGTCGCCATCTACAAACAAAAGGTTTGAATATGCATCGCTTGTAAGAAGTGCCTGAGCGGTTTCGTTGGTACGAGTATTTTTATACATAAGGCTTTTACTATTTCCACCTACAAACACATAACCTTCCGCCATAGCGTCGCCGCTTGACACTCTTGTTATATTAGTAATATTTGCGGTATCGTAAAATACTTCACTTTGAGGACCTGTAAAAGAAAGTACTGCATTTTTCAAAAGTTTTCTTTTATAAGTTTGATATGCGCCTGTTTTAGATGTATTAGTGTAGAAAACATCGTCGCCATCTCTACCCACAAACTTGGTGCCTTCACTTGCAGCGGAGGCTTTGCGACGAGTGCCACTTGCGTAGTTGTAACTATAAACCTCAACTTCTGAATCATTTTCTTTACTTTTTATTGTATAAAGTATTTCTTTAAATTCATAACTGTCCGTTTCATTAGGCATAGCAAGGCTTTGTACATCCTCGGCAATAACAACTTTTCCGCCCACCTTATTTCCAAGTTTAAGCGACATTAAATCGGTGCCATCAAAAACAATAAGATAGTATTCCTTATCATAACCTTGCAGCACTCTAAACTGACTTTTTGAAGCGTCAAAATTTTCAGTTGTCAAAAGTTCTTCAAAGCCGTCGCCATTAAGTCTTGAACGGAAAAGTGAAACAAGGTCATAAGCATTGTGAAGAACTCTGTCTTCATCGGTGACCTTATGCGTGTTAGGGCTTGTGAAATATATGAAATCACCTAGCACAAACATATATTGGTTTTCATAACCTACTACTTTTGAATTAACCTTTTCGCTGCCCTTTGGGCTATGCAATTTATTGCCAAAGTTTTGATTTACATTAATGCGATTTAGGTACGCAACTTCGCTGTTTGCACTGTAAGCGTAATCTTCTTTATTACTATCCACTGCTTTGTATGAATTAGCAAAATACAGATAATCCCCCACTTGTGCAGTTTGTCCACCATTATAAATAACTCCATCATAATCATTACTAATATTGCCGACAGTTGCGCAACCAGTGGTCAAAAGCAAAGCAAAAACAAAAAGCAGACTAAAAATTTTAAACACTCGTTTTTTCATATTTTTCTCCAGTCTTATGAATTCTACTATAAAAGTGATGGTTTGTCAATTATTCTTGACTAAAAATGTCATAATTAAACTTCAACTATCTCTGTTAGTTTATTAAGCGTAAGGTCGCAAGAGGTTAAATAATATGGAATATCATCTTTAGTGTATTTAAGTTGAACATTTCGATAGCCATGAATATGCCCAAAAACCACGGCATCCACCTGATATTGTTTTAGAAGCCGAGAGAACTCACTATCCTCTTTTTTAAAATTAGTAGGAGGATAATGCATCATGCATACAATCTTGTCACCCTCGGATTTCATTTTTACAGCTTCTTTTAAAGTAAGCTCTAAACGAATTACCTCTCGATTATATATCTTTTGGTCTTCCGGCGAGGATTTAGCATCTGGGATTGTCCAACCGCGAGTGCCACATACTATGATGTTTTCAAACTTGACTGCATCATTTTGCACTGCAAAAAATCCCTCGGGTATAAATTTTCGCACAGCAGAAATACTTTTCCACCAATAATCATGATTGCCGCGAATGATAATTTTTTTGCCAGGCAAAGCTGAAAGCAATTCAAAATCCTTTTTTGTGTCCTCTAAGTTCATAGCCCACGAAAAATCACCAGCCATTAAAACTAGATCCTCTTGACGCACTTTTCCTCGCCATTCGTCGAGAATATTGTCCACATAATTGTCCCAAGCAGGCCCAAATATATCCATAGGCTTTGGATTATTAATTGAAAGATGCAAATCACTTATTGCAAAAACTTTCATAGCAATTTTAAAACCTCTTGCACCTGTCTCATGTCACACTGACCATTGTAATTAGCCTTAAAATGTTTCATAACAAAAGGAATGGATTTGTCTGGTAACGAATGAATAATATTTTGTATTTCCTCTTTGCTTAAAAGCTTTGGAAGATATTTTTCTACAATTTTAATTTGCGCTTTAATTTTATCTGCTTCCTGTTTGTTTCCTACTTTAACATAGTTTTCACTTTCCTCGGCAAGCTCTTTTATCGTCTTTTGAAGAATGTTAAAAATATCAGCGTCTACAATATCCTCGCCCTTTTCACGCTTTTTTATATTTTCTAGCATAATTTTATTAAGAAGCACACTATAAATTCCTCTTGCCACGCTATCTTTTGCTTTCATAGCTTCCACATTCGCTTTTTTGATTTCATCATATAACATAATTTTTACCTCGTTAGTTATTATACAATAAAACTTCAAAATTTCAAAACAAAAAATGACTTTAAGCTTGTCATATTAAAAATTTTTAATTCTCATTTCGATTATCTGCAAAATGAAAACTAATCTGTTTACCAAGAAACAAGTAACGCAAAACTTGACTCTAAATACAATAAATTGATCTTTGGAAACCAGCAACTTGAAAGCAAATCGAAAAGGAACGGGAGGTTCTTAAGTTACCGCACTAAATTGCTTTCAGTAAACGCGGCAGTACGATGTTTATCGGCAAGTACAAAATAAAATCGTTTGCCGAGAAACAAGTAATGCAAGGCTCGAAAGCCTTTCAAAAGGGAGCTTAGCAATATCTAAGTGACCGCATTGGAATGCTTTCAGTAAACGCGGCAGTACGATGTTTATCGGCAAACGATTGTGCTTCCTCGCAAATGATTAAAATTCGTCGTAACTTCATAAGAATTCGTGGAAAGTTTTTGCGCAACTAGTTTTTCATCATAAAGTATTGTAACGCCACTTCCCTCACGTGCCTGTGCTCCGCTTACATCAACGGCAAACATATCCATACAGATATTTCCAACTATCGGGCATTTTACGTCGTTAACAATCACTTCATAATTGTTTGCAAGGCTTCTTCGCATGCCATCTGCATAGCCAACTGGGACTATGCCAATGGTCATATTTTTGTCAGCAATAAAACCATTTGCATAGCCAATTCTTGCACCTTTTGTCACTTTGAACACGCGAATTAAACGACTTTGAACTTTTATGGCACCATGATAGATGCCCTTGCCAAGACGCAGCATTTGTGCTTCTGGAATTTCTTTTCCATACGCCCAGCTACCTCCTACATGAATAAGTGGGTTGATTTCACTTGGAATTAAAGCTAAATATTCTTTAAAAGTTGAATATTGTTTTTGAAAATAATTATCATCGCAGTCTAACGTCGCAAAGTGAGTGTAAACTCCCTCTATTTCCACCTGTTTATCCAAAAGAATATCTATAGCAAGCGAGAAATCTTGCCTGCTGCAAAAACCCAACCTATGCATACCACTATCTATCTTTAAATGTACTTTAGCGCCTTTAGGCGAATAAAGCGCATCGTAAATATTTGTAACCGCATAGGAAATATCATTTTCTTTGCAATCATAAGGTTGATAAGTTTTGCCCACAAGCAGAACCTTTTTATCAGTCCGCTCACGAACAAATATAGCCTCTTCAAAGTTGGCCACTCCAAAATATTCCACATGAGGCTGCAAAAATTCAACCATTTGTTGCATACCAAAGCCATACGCATTAGCTTTAACCATTGCACAAAGCTTTATATTAGAAAAAAGCTTCAAATTATCTAAAAGCTTTTGCGAATCTATAATTCGTTTATTAAAATAAAACATAGTAATATATATGAATAAATAAAGAAAATTGCACAATTTTGAAAAACTTTTCAAAATTTATTGACAATAAGAGAGAATTTATTTATACTTTAAGAGCATGGCAGCATAGCTCAGCTGGCTAGAGCGCATGATTCATACTCATGAGGTCACTGGTTCGATCCCAGTTGCTGCTACCAGGTGCAAAACTCAGGCTTTTTGGTCTGAGTTTTTTCTTAACTAAAAACTTACGACCTTGGCGCCTGTTTTTGCACTTGCCGACCAAGCGAAATCGCACTCGTGCCCCACGAGTAAGACGCTTGCGGTGCATCGCTGGCGATTTGTCGGTACTTTTTAATCAGTGTTATAAGCAAATAATCCGCCTAGTCCTCTTCCAATAAAGTTTATTTTGATTGCGGTTCCAAATTATTACTCTTTTATAGGTTTATTATAATTATTTCAACACTTTAACGTTTTACTTGACAAAAAAATGTTAAATAATTATCATGTAGATATAGAGGTGATTTTATGGAAGTAAGCAAAAGTAAATTCTTAACTATGCTGATTGCAACCTTGGTTGTGGTCGGAATTGTGGTTGGCGGCATACTTATAAGCAATTGCAATATAAACAAATCAAACATTTCCATTTATATAAATGAGCAACTCATTATGTCCACCAACGTTAAAAATGGAAAAGAACTTAATCTCGATGAATTGAAAATTGAAGGATATAAGATTATAGGAATATACGACAATGCGGAATTAAAAGGAGATAAACTAACTGGCAAAATCACTATTAATAAAGATACGTCATTATATCTTAACGCCGAAAGACTATATAGAATAATTCTGCCTACTAACACCTCCTCGACCAGCATCTATGGCTCGCCAGGAGATGTAATAAAAATGCCAACAGAAAATTTGCCTTCAAAAGAGCATGCCAAACTTTTAGGCTTTGCCATAAAAGACAATATTATTGTGCTTTCGCCGACTATAGACTACACAATTAAAGAAGAAGATTTTACAAATTTTTCTGTAAATTTTAAAGCTGTTTGGGAAAACGCTAAAACAATAGTTCTCAAAAATGGTGACAAACAAAGCATAGAGTATCTATACGCCGGTGAAGAATTAACACTTCCATATTTATTTAAAGAAGGTAAATATATTTCAAGTTGGACAAGCAACAACGGAACCATATATGACACTAACGATAAAATTACTATTTTGGATAATATGACTCTTACTGCTATTTGGAGTCCTTGCAAATACACTTTAACTTTCAATAGTAATGGCGGTTCCACATTAGAAGATATGGAAGTCACCTACGGAAGTACAATAGTATTGCCAACTCCGACTAAAGCAGACGCCGCATTCTTACATTGGGTTATGACAATGTCTAACGGAACAAAAGTTAATGTTTCAGGCAGTATACAAGTGCCAGACCTTGGCGAGAATGGTATTAAAACATTGACAGCTGGTTACACAACTATATAAAAAAAGTTAGGTGCTTACCTAACTTTTTTAATTTTCTCTACCACTTTTACAAACCTTTGATAGTATTTGCATTAGTTAACTCGTAAAACTTTAATTAATAGCGATATTAAATAACCCTTTTTGGTTGCTGCGCGATTGTGATGATATACTCATAAACCGAGTCAAAATTATTATCCAAGTCAAAATATAAGCAGCGCCCCTCATATTTGCCCTCTACACCTCTGATCAAATTTACACCAAAACTGTCCTTTTCTATTTGAAAGAGCAAGCTGTCAAATGGCAACTCTTCGCTATATTTTGTTTCATCAAACTTATATTCCACCCAAACGCCTTCATTGCGCGCCTCCATGGTTTTATCATGTAAGCTTACGCCTAAAGCTGGCATTTGACGAGAATTATCAAAAACCTTTTCGATAAGTTTATCAAGCTCTGAAATTTGCGCTTGAGTAATCTCGACTTTTTGACCATTATAATATACATCCATATTAGGCACCTCATTTGCACTAGTAGTCGCTCCCCCAAATAGCAGCGGCAAAAGTAAAATAAAACACAAAAATTTAATCATAGATACACCTCTCATGTGTATTTTGCGCCTACTTATCAATTTTAATACATATAATTATTTTGATTGCTTGCAAAATAATATTAAAAGGTGTTAAAATATAATATCATGAAAAAGAAACTAATATCAAGTGTTTTATTGTTAATAAGCGTATTCATCTGCGTATTTTGTTTTTTGCCATCTCAATCGGTGACAGTTTCAGCAGATTTAAAAACAGATAATATGCTTTGCAACGGATTTCATTACGACATATCCATCAATGAAAATAAGGTCTGCGACATTACTGAAACAATTAATATAACTTATAAACGTCCAGGAATCAATTTAGGGTTAACTCGATTTATTTCCAAAGTTGACACCGTTACAAGAATAGTAAATGGAAAGGAATACACGACACGCACTATTGCAGGCTTTGAGTTAATCTCTGTTACCATGGATGGTGAAAAAGAATATAGTTATACAGAGGAAGATGAGGAATATTATTTCATTTATACTGGGGCTGACGGCGATTTTAAACAAGGCACTCATGAGTATAAATTGCATTATACTTATGACCTGGGCGAAGACTTTATTAACGAGTTCGACGATTTTACCTTTGATATATTACCTCAATCGATGGAATGTGATATAGCCGAGTTTTCAGCAAATATAACATTTCCTAAAAATATAGACGTAAATCAAATAAGTTTTCGAACAAATAATAAAAGCCAAATTGGTGCTGAAGCTTTAAATTTTCAATATGATGAATCAACGTATACAATAAGCGTAAATTATGAAAAAGTTAGAGCTGGAACTGTATTCACAATTCAAACCCTACTGCCACAAGGCTATTTCCAAACATCATTTACTCCTAATTCAGTGTACTATTTAATCGTAGTCGCTATCATTACCGCACTAGCCCTCACACTATTGGCACTATCAATAACTTATCTTAAAAATAGATGCATTCCAGTAGTGGAATTTTACCCACCCAATGGCATGAACCCTATTGATGTGGCAAAAATTTACAGACGTAAGGTTAAATCTAAAGACTTTGCAGCACTTGTAATCAATTGGGCTGGGCAAGGCTTAGTATCAATTAAATTTGTAAGTAAAACTCATATCATATTAACAAAACTTAAAGATTTCCCAGAAGCAACATCTAAATCACAAAAACATGAAAAAGCATATTTTGATGCAATATTCAAAAATGGCGACACTTATGATACAGCAACAGACAAATCAAACAAGTCAGCCATTTCAAAGGCAGCTTCCAGCTTATACGACATTAAAGATAGCACAAATAAACAGCAAAATCTTATAAAATTTTTAATATCTATGATTGCTTGTATACCTTTGCTTGTTTATATAATATGGATTTGCTCCTTAACTGGATTTACTTTTGTTTATTTCTTCTTTTTGATTTTCCCACTTATTGCAGTAAATGTATTCGTTCATACCCCTATCCCACTTTGGTTTAAAATTATTTGGTGCGGCGGCTTTGGCGGAGCGCCGTTAGGCATACTATTAACCTTGTACAGCTTTTCATATGATATTTATTCCCTAGGTATAATAGCCTCAGTTGTAATGCTTGTTTGTACGCTTTTATCAAAGTTTGTAAAGTTGTATCCTAAAGAAGATAAAAAATTACGCGGACAAATCATTGGCTTTAAAAACTATTTAGTAAAAGCAGAACTTTCAAAACTTGAAATGCAATTAAGTCAAGACCCTGAGTATTTCTATAAAATTCTTCCATACTGCTACGTATTTGGAATAACTAAAAAAATGGAAAAACGTTTTGCTGCATTAAAGGTTGCGCCTCCAGACTATATGGAGGGTTATAGCTACTTCTATTTCGGATTCTTCATGGGAAGAAGCATGCATTCAATTGGTGCACCTAGAATATCTAGCGGTCATGTTTCCTCACTCGGAGGAAGCGGTGGCGGATTTGGAGGCTCTTCCGGTGGCGGCAGCGGTGGCGGTGGCATGCGCGGAAGATAAAAAAACACAATCTAATGCGCTTATGTGACAGAAGCTTTTAAACGGAACAATTGTATATAGTAACAAGAAATGATCCTTCGGCTCGCTCGCATACGCTCGCGGCTCAGGATGACAAAAATACTCATTGTCATTCCAAGCGGCTTAGCCGCATACTTGTTTAACTTGTTTTGCACACTACAATTGTCATTCTGAGTGAAACCAAGAATAATTTTCACCAACTCCATATTTTGTCATTTCGAGCGAAGCAACGCGGCGCGGAGAAATCTCAAAAAATTCTTCAGCCAGTCACCCCATAAATACTAAAGCATTGATGGGGGCCCGAAAGCCGTAGAATGACAACTTTCATTCCTCACTAAAAAAAGACGACAGATATCGTCTTTTTTTATGTCTCGATAAACCCAAGTGTGTTTTTCAAATAGTTGTATACATTCTCGCTACCGCTCATTCCACCAATATGAAACAGCGTCTTCTGCACTGGGTAGCCTCCATTGACCAAGGCGTTGTATGTCCAGTTCCCCCATGCGAAAGAGTCGCCATACATTATTTTTTGTTCAGTGCCGTTGATGCTGCCTTGTCCGTAGCAACTCACTTGAGTAGCATTTATAGCACCGCCTATTAATGCAACTTCTCCACTTCCCGAGGTGACCTTAGTATTCAAAACTGAGCAATCTTGTAAAATGGTATACTGGTTCGTATCCATTCCTACTATTCCTCCAACATTTCCCGTGTTTGATGTTATTTCTGCGTTTTTACATATGCAAGATATTATTGACGACTTGGACGAACCATTATCAGAATTCCATGCTCGACCTATTAGCCCGCCACTTGAAGTTTCTACACTGCTTACTGTTACATTGTTTACAATTATACTTTTTAGATCTGAACAACCAAAACCCACAATAGTTCCCGCATCTGACACCCCGTATATATCGCTATCATTTACCATCAAGTTTTCAATCGTTGTATCTGCTCTACTAAACAGCCCTCCATAATATGTTTTAAATTTATCTACTTTAGTTTTTATATTTTTGATTTCGTACATATTACCATCAAATTTGGCTGCTCTAAATGTCAAATTACCATTCCCTATCCCCTCCCACACATGGGATGAAAGGTCTATATTAGCGGCCATTTGATAAAACTTACCATTAGAGTTATTGCTCCTGCTATCCTTTGCTACTTTCGCAAGCTGCTCCGCTGTCTTGATTATGTATGGATCTGCTGCCGTTCCACTTCCTCCCGCATAAGAAGACGCTGCATAGTCGTTCCATGTTTTAGTACGAATTTTTAGGCAAACTATTTGATCATGTGCTGGCATTGTCCCACTTAGGCTTCCCGCTATTGTACAATCGTTGTCATGATATACTCCTACATATTCTTTATCATAACTTAGTTGAATATTCCGTATTTCATACGTCGTTCCATATGGTTGCCTTGCGTAATAGTCTGTAACCTGTGTCGCCACTCGGCTGCCATTTATGTACATGTCAAAGGTTGCATAGCCATCTAGGTCTACTGCGCCGCCTGTAGGGTTTATATAATATCCGTCTAAATTTCCATTTACGTCTATGTAGTAATCATTAATTGTCCACTCTGCAAATAAAACTGTATTGTCAAGGGTACTATAGGTATACGTGGTATTAGCATTTATATAAGCGCCCGTTAAGCCTGGCGTATTTAAAGTCCACCCCAAAAATGTATAACCATCTCGAGTATATGTGTCTGCTGGTTTAGTTATAAAAGTTTGTCCGTAGGTCACCGTCTGTGTATACACTGAACTTGGTGTTCCGCCATTGGGCATATAGGTAATGTTATAAGAATTAGGCTCCCAAATAGCGTAAACTGTTTTACTCCCATTTGCTTCATTTGCTGAAAATCTGTTTCTTGCTGTTGTTCCGCCGTTTGTATCAGACCAACCTTTAAAGGTGTATCCCTCACGAGTAGGCTTGCTACTTATAAGTGAAGTACCAATTCCCGCAGTTAGAGTCGAAGTTGTATATTGCCGCCCCTGATTCATATATGTAATAGTATAACTTTTTCTGAATGTTACATAATATGTACCGCTTAAAGATGTCTTTGAACCGCTTTTTGCAGTACTTTCAGAAGTTGTATATGTAGTACCATAAAGATAATATTTATCACTCGTAAGAGTTGTAGAACTTGAAACACTTGTTCCAAATCCATAACAACGATCTGGCATAATGAGCATATAGCGTTTGTTAAAAAAAGAACCATGAGAATATCTTAAATATACAATATTGCCCACCCAAGTATCGCTCTCTGCGCCTCCTAGAACGGGCGTTGTTCCACAAGCGGTGTAAGATAATCCACTTCCCCAGTCAATCTGTTTTCCATCACTGCCATTATACCAAAAACAATCCATATGACATGAAACATTACCTGCCATATCCCCATCTAGAAGATACTGCGTGCTGCTTGTCCACAACGCACAGTGTATTGTAATATCAAATGCTGCAGCGTCGGAAGGCAACTCTTCAGGAGGGGTTTCTTGTGTTTCTTCCTCGTCTTCCTTTGAAACTTCGTCTAAAGGTAGTTGAATAAACGGATTCTCTCCTAGTAAATATGCACCTCCACCTATGGCAGTTAAAGAAAAGATAATAAAAATGATAAGCACTATTTTTTTCAATTGTAAGTGTTTCAATTTTAACTCCTTTTAATTTTAGTATACTCATTTTTTGAGTATTAATCAAATGTTTTATGTGTAGTTTATTTAGCTTGGTCTAAAAGATTCTTCCGCTACGCGTCAGAATGACAATGTTGAGTATGCTAGGCATTCTAAACAAGCACGCGGCTAAGCCGCTCGAAATGACAAAATATGTAATTGTCATGTTGAGCATAGCGAAACATCTTTTTAGTAAACTCTGGGTACAAGCTTTATCTAAAAAATTCTATACTTTTCATTTTTAATTCTTCCTTGTTACACTAGAATTGAACAATGTTCAATTCTAGTGTAACAAATCCCCCCCCCGCGTCAAGCGTTTTTGCTTGATTGTCGCACTTTTTTCAAAAATTTTTATGCTTTCAATTGATTTCCCATCAATTTCTTTTGCTACGCTTTCCGCTTTTTATATTTTTTTACTAAAAAACTTATGCGAGAATTTGTGCATAAGTTTTTTATATTATCTACTTAATACTATTTAGTTCTTCCTAGAGTGAAGTTGTCCTGCTTTCTGCTTCGCAATGTTTTTACAGGATGCTCGCTGTCCTGCACGCGATAGTCCTCGCCAAATTTATCTATGTGCTGACAAATAACCATATGACCTGCCTCTTTTTCTGGCTTTGCATTGACTTTATTATTATATTTAAAGAAATTACTATCGTCTGCCAGTTTTTTTACATCTACATATTTTTCTCTATCCGCAGTCAAAGTCACAGTCTTTCCAAGTATGCCACGAACATATTCTTTGTTAGAATGAAAACTGATAAGTTCGGGATATACGCCTTGAGGAATTACATCTGACCAATCTTTTTTCTCATACTTACGCAGCATTTTTAGC
>CAOQRA010000016.1 GCA_948512295.1 uncultured Eubacteriales bacterium | reverse complement strand
ATACATCATAAGTCATAAACTTGTAATCAGCGTAAAAGATTTAAAAATAAATCGTGATGATATAAAAAAATACTATCCTCATGTCAGTCCTAAAAGATATCGGGCAATTTTAGAAAGTCTTTTAAGCGATGTCTTTGATTGTAAGATTTTGAACGATAAAAAGGATTTAATTGAGGCGGTAAATCTAAAATTAAAATATTTATAAAAGCAAGAGCTTCCGCCCTTGCTTTTATTTTTTTGCTTTCAGTCTATTTCGATGGCATAATTTAAACTTGGTCTTTTTGATTTGTGCTTTGCGACTATATTTACAAGTTTGATTTTTCAAGGTAGAATGAGCTGTCTTAATTTTATTCTTGCGTACGGAAGCTTCGCGCGCAAAGAACCCTTCACCCATAGTTTCAAAAACCGTAGTAGAAAACACAAAACTATTTGGGTCTGCCTCTTTAACTAAACTTTTCATCAAAGGTGCTTGCTGGTTGGAAACAAGGCATAAAAGCATCTTCTTTTCTTTGTTTGAAAAGGCGCCTTGTGCTTCTATGCGTGTGACTCCTCTATGAAACGCTTGAAGTATAACTTCGGAAACCTCTTTATCGTTGTCGCAAATGATATAAAAGGCGCGCAAAGATTTTGAGCCGTTAAGCACCATATCACAGGTTTGACCACAAATAAATACTGCAATGATTGCATATAAACTAAGATGTATTCCAAATGTAACCATACTTAAAATTATCACAATAGCATTTATGGCAAAGGAGCATTGACCGTTTTTAACTTTCGGAAAAAATTTGTTAACTAACACTGCTACAAAATCACTACCGCCAGTTGAACCTCCTACCCAGAACGCAAGCCCAAGCCCGAGCCCATTCATTGCGCCGCCTAGAAAAGATGCTAAGAGTTTATCATCTGTGAGATAAATGTTTGGCACGAACTGAGTTGTAAGAGTGGTAACAGTGACGCCTAGCAAGGTTAAGATTGCAAACTTGACGCCAAGAAACTTGGTTGTAAGTAAAAATAAAACAACATTTATAAACGCGTAAATAATCGCAGTTGAAAGTGCACCACCTATCCAGTTTGAGATAATAGTGGAAAGTCCCATAAATCCGCCAGGAGTAATTTCATTAGGAGTATAAAACATTTTAAAAGACATTCCTATGATTAGTCCTCCAATCACAACCATAATCATGCTAAAAATATATCTATAATTTTTGTTTGCTAATATTTTCCTCATAATATAATCCTCGTAAAAGATTTTAAACAAAAATTGTCAAAATTCCAAATATTTTTGTCGCAAATACGCAAAATATTGACAATAGATAGGGAAAAAGCGTATATTTTAATTATGAAATGTGGTGTTATATTCAATCCTCACAGTGGAAAAGGGAAAAATTCGAAACGCATAGATTATATTGTTCGCCGCCTACAGACAAAATTCGAGGTGGAACTTTTACCCACGCAAAAGCCTAAGCATGCAGTTTCTCTTGCTAGAGATTGCTGTGGCAAAATGGATGTGTTGGTTGTCATCGGTGGCGACGGCACTTTAAGCGAAGTCATCAATGGCATTGCACGGGAGCCTATAAAGCCTATTATAGGAATTATCCCAAAAGGCACAGTAAATGATGTGGCTCACAGCTTAAATATATCAAGAAATTACAAAAAAGCAGTGGAAAAAATATTAAAAGGAAAACCTATTTTTCATGACATATTCAAGGTCAATAACAATTATGGGATATATGTATGCTGCGCTGGTGTAATGAGTGAAACAAGTTATGCAACTAGTCAAAAGGCAAAAAAAAGACTTGGCAAAGCGGCTTACGCCTTGCATGGAATAAAGAAAATATTTAAACATGAAAACTTCCCTCTTGAAATTAGTTTCGAGGGCGGCAAGACTAAACTTCATTGTGCCTTTATGATGATTTTAAATTCTCGCAACGTCGCAAGTTTTAGAATTAATCCACATGCCATGCTAGATGATGGAAAAGTAGACATACTACTTGTCAGTGATAAATTTAAAAGAACCTCGCCTCATGCAGATGCCAAAATTTTATCTATGTTTTTACATGGATTAAAACGTCAAGGATTAAGGCTTAAGCTTGACAACTTTCATGTATCGCTGCCCAAAGATGTCATAATTAATATTGACGGCGAGGCAGTTGGAAACGGAGAATTTGATTTTAAAGTATTAAAAAATGAAATTAAAATTATTGTTTAAAAAATCCAAGCGCTTTGCTTGGATTTTTTTAATATTCAAATTGAACTCTTACGCTTGCCTTTATGCAAATTTCACCTTTCATGATGGAAGAATCCATATTGACAGAGCATAATTCACGCGAAGTAAAACAATAGTTTCCCTCTTCCACTATTTCCGAGGAAATAATAGGCTTTTCCGTTAACGCCTGTGCTTTTTTAGTTGCATTTTCTAATGCTAGGTTTAAAGCTGAACGATATCCCTCTTCATAGTTGTCTATTGTAAAGGATATGCCTGTAAATCTGTTTGCGCCATTTTCCATTAAGGATGACACAATATTCCCCACATTATCCACATCTTTGGTTTTAAAATCAAGATAGTTGTTTACTTGATAGCCTAAAAGTTTTTCACCTTGTGAATAATCATAACGTTGATAAACATAAAAATTGCGCGTTTTGATGTTTTCCTCTTGCACGCCAATATCCTTTAAATAGGAAATTAATGCATTTATTTTTTGGGAATTTTCAGACTGAGCCTGCGTTAAACTTTCATTTAGCGTTTCCACTCCCACGCTGACCACGGCCACATCTGGCAAGAAACGCACTTCGCCCGTTCCCATCACTGTAATTTTGTTCACTTCTTCTGCTGCAACTACTTCGCCTGTCATATTGCCAGTTATGCCCAAGATTACAAGCAGTGCACAAATGGCAACTATAAAAATTTTTTTCATATTGACCTCCTTTTGTTATCTTGAGGCAATATTTTATTTTTATTACAAACTTTTAGTCATCTTTCTTTATTTTTTCAATTTGGACATTATTCGACAATAAATCTATAATTCTGCCTATGCCAAATACAATGCTAGTGTAAATTAAGCTGTTTAAAAGCCCACTTACAAAAACTGCAAATGATTGTGTTACGGCAGCGTTATAGATGTTTATAATTGTGTAAATAATAAACACCATGAGTGCCAGTATTTCAAAAACAAGAAAAGTAGTTTGCCCTATTTTGTTTTTGCTTGCACTTTTAAAAAAATCCATTGTTTCCTCCTTAAAAACTTGCACTACAAAAAAGTTTGCAAGTTTTAATAAATATGATAAACTTGCCCTAAGAGGTGAAAAATGACAGACTATGAAATTGCAAAAAGTGCAAAACTTAAAGATATACGAAAGGTGGGAAAAAGTCTCGGCTGTAAAAAATCTGCTTTGATTTGCTATGGCAAGAATATGGCTAAAGTTGAAAGCATTACAAATAATCCCAACAGTAAATTGATTTTAGTGACAGCAATCAATCCAACTCCTGCGGGAGAGGGTAAGACTACAGTCGCAATTGGCCTTGCTGACGCGTTAAAACTTCAAAAGAAAAAAGTTTGCCTTGCCCTAAGGGAACCTTCTCTTGGCCCCGTTTTTGGTATGAAAGGCGGGGCTTGCGGCGGTGGTCAATCTCAAGTGGCGCCAATGGAAGAAATCAATCTTCATTTCACTGGGGATTTTCATGCTGTCACAAGCGCAAATAATCTTCTATGTGCACTTGTGGACAATCATATTTTTCAAGGTAACAGCCTTGGGATACGCGAAGTGATTATTAAGCGATGCATTGATATGAATGATAGAGCATTGCGTGAAATTACTATTTCACAAGAAAAGTTAAAAAATAATATTCCGCGTCAAGACGGCTTTGTAATTACAAGCGCCTGCGAAATAATGGCAATTTTATGTTTTAGCAGAAACATGCAAGAACTTAAAGCTCGGCTTGGGAATATAATAATTGGTTATGATAAGAAAGACAAACCTATCTTTGCCAAGGCTTTAGGGGCAGAACAAGCCATGGCTATTATTTTAAAAGAAGCGTTAAAGCCAAACTTAGTGCAATCGCTTATGGGTACGCCAGCCTTGGTGCATTGCGGACCTTTTGCAAATATAGCTCATGGCTGCAATTCTTCTCTTGCCACCCTAACAGCCTTAAATCATGCGGATTATGTCGTTACAGAGGCGGGCTTTGGAAGCGATCTTGGAGGCGAAAAGTTTTTAGATATCAAGTGTAGAATGTTAAACCTCGTACCTGGTGCTTGCGTGCTTACGGCAACCATTCGCGCACTTCGTCATCACGGCGGGGCAGAAAATTACGGTGAGGCAAACTTGGAAGCGGTTAAAAAGGGTGTGAAAAATCTTGAAAAGCACATTATGAATTTAACAAACCTTTTCAAGGTAAATACAATTTGCGCTATAAATAAATTTGAAAATGACACAAGGGAAGAACTCGAATTTGTCAAAAACTTTTGCAAAAGCTTAGGCGTTATGGCGGTGGTAATAGAACCGCACTCAAAAGGCGGCAAGGGCTGTCTGCCCCTTTCAGACGAAGTTGTGAAGTTATGTGACACTCCTAAAAATCTGGAATATGTGTACGAGCTTTCTGACACCTTGCTTCAAAAAACACAAAAAATATGTCAAAAAGTGTATGGCGCCAAAAAGGTGATGTTAAGTGAAAAAGCTAAAGCGTCGCTCAAAAAAATATCGTCTTATGCCAAAGACTTTTATGTTTGTATAGCAAAAACTCAATATTCGTTGTCCGGCGATGCAAAACTCTTAGGTGCCCCCTCTGACTTTGCTATAGAGATTCGTGACTTTGAAATACGTCATGGCGCAGGGTTTGTTGTGGCGATAGCTGGTGACATAATGCTTATGCCCGGGCTGGGCAAATTGCCTGCCGCCCTTAGGATGAAAATTGATGATAATGGAGATATACAAGGTTTATTCTAAAAAACACAGACTTTAAAGTCTGTGTTTTTATTCATTCTCTTGCTTGATTAACATAGATTCTATAGCGTCACTTTTAAGCTGCTCTTTAAGCTTCTTAGAAAGCTCTTCATCGCTCATGCTAAACGTCTTTAGAAGTGAAACAACTGATTCCATTGTTTGATTCCATATATATGAAATTTCCTTAAATTGTTTTGCACGTGTTTCACGTTCTTTTGCAGAACAATGAACACCAAAAGTAGGATTAAGTTCCATTCTCACCAAAACAACTTCATCCTGAAGAAAATCAACTAACTTATAACCAAACTCGGAAATAACATCTGGCGTCAAGAACTCCATTTCAAGAATATCTGCATCAATGCGTTGCATTAAGTCGCGTAGCGACATGTTTTTCTCCCCCGCAATCGTTGTATCCAACTTTTTTCTTAACATATCATAAAATCCATTTTCCATAAATCACTCCTATTATTATTTTATCACAATTATTTAACTTGTCAAGTGTTATTTTACCAATCTATGATTTTATTTGTGTGACTTTTGATATCATCGTAATATTCAAAATACTTTTGCTTAAACTTTTGCAGTTCTTGTGGTTTGAGTTTTGTTTTTTTATATGTCTTTTGAGTCATAGCCAAGCTCCTTTAATATATTCTGTTTTTCACGCCAACCCTCTTCCACTTTGACAAAAAGTTTTAAAAGTACTTTAACGCTTAAAAGTTGCTCGGCAAAAAGTCGGACATTTTGTCCAATCTCCTTTAAATTTTTGCCTTGCCGTCCTATTATTATTCCTTTATGCTGCGCTTTTTCGCATATGATTTCAGCTTCTATAATTGTAATATCATTTTTCTCTTGAAAGCGAACTATATTGATTGCAATGCCATGAGGCACCTCTTGTTTAAAGGTGTTTAAACATTGTTCACGCAACTGCTCGGCAATGATAAATTTAACACTTTTATCGGTATAATAATCACGTGGATAAATGTATGGTGCTTGGGGTAAATGGGCTATCATCTTAGCTTTAAGTTCCTCTACTCCCTCACCGCTTCGGCTGGAAAGCTCGTGATCAACCTGATAATCACATCGGCAAGGCTTGTCAATTTTCGTTTTGGTAACTATTATGGGAACTTGTTCCGCCTTTAATTTTTCTATGTAAGCCTTTTCTTCTTCGTCTGGCTGTTTTCCGCCGTCTAAAAGATACACAATTAAATTAACGCCAGCAAGGGCGGAGCGCACGTTTTTCATCATGAATTTATCGAGTGCGTTTTTAGAATGGTGCACGCCTGGAGTGTCCACTATGATGGCTTGATAGTCCTTTCCGTTTAATATTCCAATTATATTTTCTCGCGTGGTTTGCGGCTTTGAAGATACTATCGCCACCTTTTCACCTATCAAGGCGTTTATAAGTGTACTTTTGCCTGCATTGGGTCTGCCTACAAGTGCTATATATCCGCATTTCATATTATCTCTCCAGTCCATGATTTAAAAGTATATTTTCTGCCATATTCATCATAACTTTTTCATCTTCTTTAGTCATATGATCATAGCCTAAAAGATGTAAATATCCGTGCACAACTAAAAACGCGAGCTCGCGCTTATAACTATGGCCGTACTGCCTTGCTTGACTTTTGGCTTTCTGTTTACAAACAGCTATGTCGCCAAGTTCAATAATGCCATTTGGCAATGCCTCACTTTCAAACTGTTCCAGCTTTTTATCAGAGGTTATTTCAAGCATAGGAAACGACAGCACGTCTGTAACGTTGTCTACCTGTCTAAATTTTTTGTTTAGTTGTTTTATCTCCTCTTCACTTGCAAAGCGAATTACAACTGAAGCGTTTAAATTATTACCCGTTAAATTAAGCGTCGTTTTAAAAAGCCTTTTGAATAAGCCATGATAGATTAGCGGCACTTTAACATAATTAACTTGCATTCTTTCCTCCTATTTCCCTATTTACTGTTATCGTGAAGTTTACAACGCTGACTCCCCCGTTTTGTTCAATGGAAAAATTTTCTTCTTTAATTATCTCATAATCTTTTAAATAAAGCAAGGCTTTTTGACGAGCTGCGTCAATTACTTTGTCTTTTTCACTTTCAAACTCGCTTACAATAAGCTGCGTTTTAGTTTCATATAAAGTTATTGTTTTTAATTTTAAAGGTAGAAAATTGTTATTTGTTAAATTTTGCGTTATTTCTTGCGTTTCATACTCTTTAAAATTATTTTCTTGATGGTGAGAGTAAATGGTAAGGCCAAAAAGTTGAACTTCACTTATTTTGGCAACGCGCCCCGTTCGAGAAGTTTGTAAATATTGCTGATAATGTTCGCTTTTGCCACAAAGCCAAACATCGGCAAAAATTTCAGCCTCCGCCTTGACCTTCCTTTGCTGTCCGTCCGTGTCAATCACGTATGGCTCTACAAGTACTTCTCCTTTACGTACTATGTCGCCTACCCGAGCCATAAGCGTGCCAGAAACAAGAGTTATATTAGTTATAATTCCATCAAACTGGCTGACAATTGCCTTGAAGTTGCCTGTTATTTCCTCAGGCAATACTTTTTCATTGACATTGACAACTAGACTTTGTCCAACTATAGAAACGCTGACCGAGCTTATGCGTTCAAAGTTTTGTTTTAATAAAATTTCCAGTTTTGATGTGTCTATGCTTGTCTTAATTTTTGATGAATTGTTTTCTAGAAACTGACAGATTTCTTGAGAATTAATATGCTCATTGCCATATACTTTAATTTGCCAAACAAAAGGAAAACATGAGATATACAAAGCGACGCTAAATATCATTCCCGCGATTATGCCATAAGACGAGCGGAGCAGACTTAAAGTATGGACAGCCCCGTATGCTTGCGCTTTTAATATTTCAAAATTATTATTTACTAAAAAATTTTTAACCTTTTTATAATCACGAGGCTTTATCTCAAGCGTGGAGGTTTTGCTATCTTTGCGCTCTATCTTTAGTATACATACATCTTTGGATAGTTGCGTAAAGGCTCGCTCTTGATTTAAGCCTTTGATAGTGATGCTAATTTTTGATTTTCCTCGCACTAAAATGCCTCCACCTTAGAAATTTGACCACTAATTTTCATGGTGTCTTGTGTAAGTTCAATTAAAATCATGTCTTTCCCTTCCACTACTATACGTCCGCCTTTAACCTTAAACGCTATGCATTCCTTAGATAAAGTGGTAAGCCCTTTATGTCCCTCCACGTATAAAAGCTTGCCAGAAAGATTGACGAGATTATAGCTTGTCAATAATAAATCTTGCGGTAAGTTTTTCTTAATCTCTTCAAAAAAATTGAACACGCACTCCTCCTATACTAGATTTATGCGTGTCCAAACATATATATCACTATAATTTTATATCAAAGTTTTCGCCATTAATTTCTTTAAACAAGTCGTTAAGCATCATTTTTCGTGCATTTGGCGGCAAGTCTTTAAGCTTTTTTGCAAGTTTGGTGTCTGTCACATACTTGCTGTAACAAAATTGATTTCTAAACTCATCAAAGTCATCCATTGTGTTCTGCTTCGGCGATGGCTCTTCCTCAAACATTTTTTCGATTCTGTTGTGCCTTGCCATGAAATCTTGATAACGTTTTTCTGCCTCTTCATCAAGAAGATCGTCCTCTGAATTTTCAAATTCTTCCACTTGAAACTCATTATTGACCTTGTTAATAGGAGCGGTCTTTTCCTGTTCATCAAAGATTATCCCCTCAAACTCCTTGTCCTCTTTCGCGTCTTGCTTTTGCGGCTGTTTGATATGAGGGGTTTTGAATTTTAACTTCTTACGCGAATTGTACACTCTTACTAGGTAGAAAAATAGAAACAGAGAAATCAAAACGCTACAAGCAATAAGTACATACATCCACCAAGCCATTATTCGTCATCCCCTTGCTTTTCAAGGACTGCACGCCTCATTGCGGTATCAGCTTGCAAATTCATAAGCTTGTAATAATCCATAACGGAGAAGCGTCCCTCGCGAATAGCTTCAGAAATTGCTCGTGGCACCTCTGCTTCCGCTTCAAGTACTTCTGCCTTTAACTCTTCCACACGTGCTTTAGCTTGCTCAGTTTCTATTATGGCATCATTTTTACGTCGCTCCGCCTCTACTTGCGCAAAAGCCAGTTCTTTTTCTGCTGTCTTGGCGTTCATTTCTATGGTCATATCTCTTCCAATATCCACTCCTATAATCTCACATGAAACAACGCTGTAAGCACTTTTTCTATAAAAATTTAAATTGTTAACCTGCTCAGCTGCAAGCTCTGGCTTGCAAATAATTTCTCTATGATTTTTGCAAGCTGCAATATTGGTTAAAATTTGTTCTTGCGCGGTTGCTAGTACACTTTCTTCGCCAACTCCTCCTAAGAAGTTTTGCAAATTTAATTGCAATGCAACTTTAGCAGTCAAAATAAGTTCGTAATTATCCTTACAAATTCCTTTGATCTCATGTAATGTGACAACTTTGGGCTTAACCGCCGTTTCAAAAACTTCAAGCGGTTTATACCCTGCAAAATAAATTGACTTTACTCCTTCAAAATTTACTGGGATTTTGGCAGATTTCGCAAAAGTATAGGCATTAAGAAGATTGTCATAGTCAAGCCCTGCTAAGTAAATAGATTCAATATCGTTGAATTTTAATCCAAGCTTTGCTTTTTTTGACCTGATGTAAAGCTTTGCGACCGTCATTGGTTTTAACTTTCTCATCCTTAAACTTGCAAGCTTGCTCATTCTTATGTAGCAACCTGAAAATATTGCAGTAAACCATGTTTTCATTGGCACAAGTATAAAAATTAACGCGCCTATTAATAAGACTGCGCTGCCTACACTTATTAAAGCTATGTGAGTGTTTGTCAGCGCTAAAAGTAGAGAGTTCATACTTTTCCTCCTTGGCTATAGTATATCACAGGATTTTTGCGTTGTAAATACCCATTTTAAATAAAAAAGCGCTTTAAAGCGCTTAATCTAATTTGTTTTTCTTTAAAAGTTCTTTAAGTTTTTCGTTAGAGCTTATCAGTGGACTCAAACTTTCATTGTTATGAAGAGTGTTAATAATAAGGGCAACGAATTTGTCAAGGTTGACAACGTGAAGCCATTCCCGATTTTTCATTTCAGGCGAAACGTAGCTTGCGTTTGTGCAATATACCGCTTTGATGAGTCCCTCTTCATAAAGTTTATCAAATTTATCAAGCCCCTCCGTAAAAAAGGCAAAAGTGCAAATGGCAGTTATGTCTTTTGCTCCCCTTGATTTAAGCTCCGTCATTACATCGATAAGACTTTCACCTGAGGCTATCATATCATCAACTATTAAACAATTTTTGTTCTCAAGAGCTGGTCCTGTGTATTCGTGTGCTAATATCGGATTTTTCCCATTTATAATTCTTGTATAGTCACGACGCTTGTAAAACATACCTATGTCAAGTTTTAACATACTTGCGTATGCAATTGCTCTTGTCATGGCGCCATTGTCTGGACTTATAACCAAGGTATTTTCACTGTTAAACTCTCCTTTGCAGTCATTTACAAATTCCTTTAGTACGGGATAAATAGGAAAAATTGTGTCAAAACTTGAATAAGGCGTTACATTTTGAATGTTAGGGTCATGTGCATCAAAGGTTACAACGCTGTTAACTCCCAAACTTTCAAGTTCCCTAAGCGCTATTGCACAATCAAGACTTTCGCGGCCGCTGCGTCTATGTTGACGCGAAGAATATAGTAAAGGCATCACAATTGTTATTTTTTTAGCCTTACCAGCAATTGCGGAAATTGTGCGAACTATATCTTGATAATGCTCATCAGGACTCATGTGATTTTCAAAACCATACATGTTATAAGTTATACTATAGTTTGAAACATCGCTAACTATAAATACATCTTTACCGCGCACGCTTTCGTCAATTTTGACTTTGCCCTCTCCATTTGAAAACTTTACAGCGTTTGCATAAATGAGATGATTGGCATTTTTCTCGCCTCGACATTTGCATATAAAATTATTTACACTTTCCGCTCTGTCTTTAAAGTTTGGAAGCACAATAATTGCAAGATCGTCTTTTTCTTTTTTGCTTGCAAGCTTAACATCGCTTGTTTTGCGCTCTGGTATTTTGCTCTCTGCCTTTTCCTCTTTTACATCTTCTTTCTTTTTAAATATGCTAAACATTTTGAACCTCGCTTATAAACTAATTGTACCAAATACGACAAAAATAGCCAAATAAAATTGACCTGCATATAAAACATTTTGAATGAGCCTAGCTGCCGACTTACAGCGACAATATAAATTTTAAAAAAATAGTAAAAACGCTTGAAAAAAAGAAAAATATATAGTATAATAAACCACGATATAATATATGGAAGGATGGCTGAGCGGTCGAAAGCGGCGGTCTTGAAAACCGTTGACCTGAGAGGGTCCAGGGGTTCGAATCCCTTTCCTTCCGCCAATCAAAACCTAAATCGAACACCTAAAAAGTTTGGTTTGGGTTTTATTTTTTGTTTTAATAAAATTAAAGAGATTTAAATATAAAAAACATTGATAATAGCGGGCTTTGCTGGCATAGGAAAAAACTCTTTTGCTAAAATATTTAAAAATGTTATTGATATGGAAAGCATCCCAAATAAATGGAATTATTTTAGTTTGGATATACGTGATTTGGAAAAACTAAAGGGTGTACCTAATCTTAAAATAGAACTTATCCTGATAATTACATACAAGCAATAAAAAAGTTACATTAAAATATGACATTATTTATATAAAATTTGAATCTGACAAATTAATGCATTTTTGAATAAATAAAGCTTATTTGCTTAGTCTAAGGTTATGAAATATCTTAAAGGCAAAGCAAACTTTTCTGATGTAGAAGATAAAATAAGGCAATATCCTTATCTTGACACTGATATGGACTGCGATATTTTAATTGTAGGCGGAGGGATTAATGGCGCTGTTTTAAATTTTTATTTGTCGCAAAAATTTGATGTGGCTCTTATCGATGCCTCTCGTTTTGGCCGCTGCTGTACTAGTGCTGCAACCGCCCTACTTGAATATCAACTTGACGACTACGCAGAAGATTTGCTGCAGTTCATGAACGAAAAGGATTTAGTGCTTGCATATAAGATGGGACTGGATTCAATCGAAATGATAGACGATTTTATTCGCGAGCACGGCAACTTATGTCACTTTAGAAAATGCCCAAGCCTGATGTACACAAACAATATTTTCGGAATTAAGCCGCTTGAAAAAGAGCACGAGTTTCGCTTAAAGCATGGCTTTCCCTCCGTGCTTTATAGCGATCGAAACAATCCATTTCCTTTCAAGTTAAAGCTAGGCTTATATAACGAAAATGGAAGAGGCGAACTCAACCCTTATCTATTCACTAAGCAGATGATTGAAAACTCCGAAACTCAGAGTTGTCTTTTTGAGAATACTAAACTTGTAAGTTTTAAAGAATGTGATGGCACAATTAAGGCTCATACCGAATTTGGAAACATTATTACCTGTAAAAAGCTTATATTTGCCACCGGATTTAATTTTTCGCTTATGAAAGATAAGGATTTATGCGAACGCGTGATTTCCTATTCAATAGTTACAAAACCCATTAAAAATATAAGATGGAAAGGAAATGCGCTTGTGCAAGATGATAAAGACCCTTACCACTATTTGCGCATTTTCCCTGACAACCGTTTGATTTTTGGCGGCGAAGACACAAAGTTTAAACTTAAAAATATAGACCTGAATCTTGCCAAGAAAAAATATGACAAACTTGAAAAAGAGTTAAAAAAGCTGTTTCCTATGTTCGAGAAAGACATCGTCGTAGAGTACAAGTTTTGCGGCGCATTTGGCTCAACGCCCAATAATCTAGGGCTAATAGGTAAAACTGAAAATCCAAATGTGTTATATTTTTTAAGCGCTGGTACAAACGGAATTATTAACGCCATGGCTGGTGCTAAATTAGTGGAAGACATTTTAAGCGACAAAGCCAATCCTTTAGAAGCTTTGTTTTCGCCGATGCGTGAAAACTAAACCCATTTATTTGACATTTGCACCCTATACATGTTATTAATACTAAAAGAAATGTAGAGGTAAAAATGAACGGCATATTGTATTTTAGCGGAACAGGTAACAGCCTGCATATTGCAAAAAAAGTGCAAGAAAGGTTTAGCGGCGGAATTAAATATATTCCAAAATATCAAGGAAATGGCGAGGAATTTGACGTAATATTTTTGGTCACTCCTATCTATTCATATGGTATGCCAAAACATGTATATGACCTTTTGCCCAAGTTGAACAAAAAAAGCAAGCTTTATATAATTCAAAATTATGGAGGCATGGTTGGCGGTGCGGACCATTTGACTTATACCTATTGTAAAAAGTATGGTTTAAACATTCAAGGCGTATGGACGATTAAAATGACAGAAAACTATAACCTCTCTTTCACCGTGCCAAAGTTTTATCTAAATAAAGCGCTCAAAACTTGTAATGTAAAGATTGAAAAAGTTTTAAACGAAATTGAAAGTGGGAAAAATAGCATCCCAAAAAAGAAACGCACTAAGGAAGAAAAATATCTTAAGAATATGTCCAACTGGCATATCATAGGCTCTCGCTTTCATACAAGCGATGATTGCGTAAAGTGTGGCAAATGTATTTCGCTATGTCCTGTCGGAAACATTTTTTTAAAAGACGGCAAAATCTGCTTTGGCGGCAAGTGCGTGGCATGTCTTGGCTGTTATCATCGCTGTCCACAAAAAGCTATAAAATATCAAAACAAGAAAAAGAGCTTTCGATATATCAATCCTTTTATTGATGAAAACGAAATTGGAAAGGATTTGTAACTTCGAGCTTGGTTTATACAATTGCTGAAAAATATGTTTCCTCACATATTTTTCTAAAAAGCAATATGCTGTAAGTATGGAAAAACAAATTCAAAACAAATTTAAAAATTTGTATAAATTAATTGGAAACACTCCATTAATAGAAATTGGCTATCAGCACAAAGGCAAAAGCGGCAAGGTCTATGCAAAACTTGAGTCCTACAATTTAACTGGCAGTATTAAAGATAGAGCGGCGCTCGAAATGTTAAAATCTGCTTATGAAAATGATAGGCTAAAATTGGGGCAAACGATATGTGAAACAACCTCTGGCAATATGGGCATTTCACTTTGTGCAATCGCGAATATTTTTGGCAACCCTGTCGTCATTTGCATGCCAAAAACTATGAGTGCCGAAAGGCAAAAGCTGATCGGGCTTTTTGGAGCAAGGCTGGAACTTACTGACAACTTTGAAGAGGCTTTTAAAAAAGCCGAAGAATATGGCAAAAACGGTGCGTTTTTATCTCACCAATTTGATAACTATGACAACCTGCTTTCCCACTATAAAACTACGGCGAGTGAAATCTGTAAAAAACTTAAAAACGTCGACTGCTTTGTAAGCGGTGTAGGAACTGGCGGCACTTTAATCGGCGTCGGAAAGCGTTTAAAAGAAAAATACAATACAAAAGTAATTGCCATTGAGCCACAAGAAAGCAGTCTGCTTACAAACGGCTACAGTGCGGGCAAACACAAAATTCAAGGTCTTAGCGATGAAATAATTCCAAGACTTTACGACCAAAACATAGTGGATAGGATAATCCCAATACGTTCTGACGACGCAATTGCAATGGCAAGAGCAATATGCACAAGCCTTGGTATATCAGTAGGCATTTCAAGCGGCGCAAACTTTTTAGGCTGCGTACTAAATGGACAAAATAAAGCTGTAACCATCTTTGCCGATGATAATAAAAAATATTTGTCCACCGATTTGGCTAAAAACATTACAAGCCCGCTTGTAGAGGCAATACAGCTTACTGATTTTAAAGTTTTATAATAAATTCTGCTTGACAAAAACAAAAAATGTAGGGAAATCCTACATTTTTTTATCCTTGAATTGAGCCTACTGTTCTAGGGAAAAATTCTACATCGCGAATATTTGAAATGCCCGTAAGGTACATAACAAATCTTTCAAAACCAAGTCCAAAACCCGAATGTTTATTTGTGCCATAACGACGAGTTTCTAAATACCAAGCGTAATCTTCATATTTTAATCCAAGTTCATTCATGCGTGCGATGAGTTTATCAAGACGCTCTTCACGCTGGCTGCCACCGCAAAGTTCTCCAATTCCAGGCACAAGCATATCCACCGCCGCCACTGTTTTTCCATCATCGTTTTGATACATATAGAAAGCTTTAATGTCCTTAGGATAGTTCATTAAAAACACTGGCTTTTTGTAAATTTCCTCAGTTAGATAGCGTTCATGTTCTGACTGTAAGTCCACGCCCCATGAAACAGGATATACAAATCTGTCTTTCACTTTTTCCAGCATTTTTATTGCTTCAGTGTAATCTAGGCGAACAAAATCGTTTGAAATTACATTGTTAAGTCTATCTAAAAGCCCTTTATCTACAAACTTATTCAAAAATTCAAGTTCGTCACGGCACTCAGTCATAACATAAGAAATGACATACTTGACCATTTCTTCTTCAATGTCCATAAGCTCTTCTAAGTCACAAAAGCAGATTTCTGGCTCCATCATCCAAAACTCAGCTGCATGACGCGTTGTATTTGAGTTTTCTGCGCGGAAAGTGGGGCCAAAAGTATAAGTTTTAGCAAATGCATGAGTTATCGCTTCTTCATGAAGTTGCCCCGAAACGGTAAGCGACACTTTTTTGCCAAAGAAATCTTTGCTAAAGTCAACCTTCCCCTCCTTTTTAGGAAGTTTTTCCATGTCTAAGGTTGTCACTTGAAACATTTCGCCCGCGCCCTCGCAGTCGCTAGCTGTGATGATAGGAGTGTGTACATATACATAATTCCGCTCATTAAAATATTTATGGATTGCAAACGCTGCCACCGAACGAACTCTAAACACTGCATTAAACAGATTACCTCTTGCGCGAATTGTAGGAATGGTGCGCAAAAATTCCATTGTATGACCTTTCTTTTGAAGAGGAAAGTCTGCGCTGCTCTGTCCCAAAACTTGCACGCTTTGTGCATTGATTTCAAAAGGCTGCTGCGCGTTTGGAGTTAATGCAACTTTTCCAGTGACTGCAAATGAAGCCCCCACAAGCTGTTTTACAACCTCGTCATAGTTTTTTAATTTATCGCGCTCTAAAACCACCTGCACACTTGTAAATGCTCCGTCATTTAAGGATAGGAAAGCAATATTCTTGCTGTCACGAATGGTGCGTGCCCAACCACATATTGTCACCTGTTTGTCGGCATATTTTTTATATTCTTTATATAGTATTTTAGTTTCTATTCTTTTCATAATTGCTCCTTAACTTACTATGGGTCTAATCTATTTGGCCCTCGGAAGAGAAAGGTTACTTCTTTGACGGACGGCGTATTGAATAAAGTCTTTAAAAATCTGGTAGGCCCAAAACCAAAACCGCCGTGAGGTGGACAGCCGTACTTGAAGAAACGAGTGTAAAAGTCCATATTTTCAGGATTTATTCCCTTTTCAGCCAGTTGTGACTTTAAGATGTCATATCTATGCTCTCTTTGAGCGCCCGAGGTTACTTCAAGCCCTTTATATAAAAGGTCGAAAGTTTTAGATAGTTCTGGATTTTCTTGTTGTTTCATGGAATAGAACGCACGCGACTTAAATGGAAAATCGGTTATAAACACAAAATCGCTGCCATACCTTTCTTTGACAATTTCAGATATTAATTGCTCTCCCATAGGATCTAGATCCTCTTTACCTACAACTGGAACTTCATATCCTTTTTCCTCTTTAATAAGTTTAAACGCTTCACGAAGAGGAATGCGAGGAAATTTGTAATCTGGGGCTTTAAAATCAATGCCATAATGTTCGAGGATTTCATCATGATGCTTTTCTTCAATAGCCTTACAAAAATATTTTACCCAAGCCTCTTCAATGTCCATTACATCGTTGTGACTGTTAATAAAGCTGATTTCAGCATCCACTTGTATAAATTCTGTATCATGGCGGCTTGTAAAACTTTTATTTGCGCGGAAACATGGTCCTATTTCAAAAGTACGCTCAAAACCACTTGCCATAGCGCACTGCTTGAAAAGCTGCGAACTTTGAGTAAGGTAGGCTTTCTGCCCGAAATAGTCAAGTTTAAACACTTCACTGCCCTCTCCCTCTGTAATATATGGGGTTATATGAGGAGTATGAATGCCTATAAAATTATTATTTACGAACCACTCTTGCATAGCGCGCTCCATTGTGGTTTCCACACGAAAAGTGAGCGCTTTTTTCTCTTCACGCAAATCAATCCAGCGATAGTCTAAACGCTGATCGATAGAGCTGTCTGAACCTATTGGAAGCGCGTCTGCATGAGAGGTAAGTTCCACTTTATTCGGAATTATCTCTATTCCTCCAAGTTTTACGTAGTCATTTTTGACTGCCGTACCTTTAACTCTTACCGTGCTTTCAAGAGTTGCATGCGAAAAAATCTCAGCAATCTCGGGATGTTCGTCTTTAACAACTGTAATTTGAATTTTTCCAGAAAGGTCACGTATAACCACAAACTGCATGCTTTTTTTGTCGCGGAGATTTTCAATCCATCCTTGAAACTCGACTTCTCCTGGTTTAATTTCACTAATTCTCATAATTTTTCTCCTTTTTAAACATTAAAAAATCCTAATGCAAGCATTAATGCATTAGGACGAAAATTGCAATTTCCGCGGTGCCACCTAATTTGCTTGGAAACCCAAGCCTCTCTTTGTTTTTACAAACTCCAAAGTGTTCTTCATTTTGCTTGCCATGACTACACTCTCACCCCGACGCAGTCTCTCTTGTTATAGCAAGTACTCAAAACTACTCTCTTTTTCCTCGTTTGATGAGTGTAATATACCATATATGTTTTACTTAGTCAAGTTTTTTAACACATTTATTTATTTTTACATACTATGTCTTAGACTTATGGCACTAGAACTCGTAAATTCAATATTAATTGCTCTCGCAATTTCACTTGACTGCTTTGTTGCAAGCTTTGGCTATGGACTATCGAAAATTAAAATTCCGTTTCGGTCGCTTCTTGTTATCACTTTTGTCACAACCTTTATGCTGGGAGTTTCCATTTTACTTGGCTGGCTGCTGGCTGGACTTATCGATATTGAAATATCTAAGTGGATATCCTTTTCCATTTTGCTTGCAATTGGTCTTTTTAAACTTTTTAACGAGCTTATCAAATGTTTTCTATCCAAACTTGTTAAACGCGAAAGACCTGTCAGATTCAAACTTTTAAATTTTAGATTTATGGTTAAAGTTTATACTGATAATTCTAAAGCCGATGCTGATGATAACAAGGTGATAAGTCCTATTGAAGCCATGTTGCTTTCGTTTATACTTTCTGTAGACCAAATAGGTGTAGGGCTTAGCCATGGTATGACAAGTAGTATGCCATACATACTAATTCTACTTAACATTTTAACCTGTGTATTTTCTGTATATCTTGGTAGTTTTATAGGAAAAAAGGTATCTCGAATTATAAAAATTAATTTATCGTGGGTGAGCGGATTTATGTTGATTGTGCTTGCTGTGATTGGACTATTTATTTAACACTTCCATTTTCAATGTTAAAAATTTTAGCATCAATATTTTTGTCAAAATCGGTGCAGGTTATAATAGTCTGTGCTTTAGATGTAAACTTTAAAAGTTTGCGGCGGCGGTCGGAGTCAAGCTCGCTGAAAACATCGTCAAGCAGCAGTAGCGGCATTTCACCAATGCGATTTTTTATTATCTCAAGCTCAGCAAGTTTAAGCGATAACGCGCAGGTGCGCTGCTGACCTTGGCTTCCAAAAGCTTTCACTTCCACGTCATTTAAATAGATGTCTATATCATCCCTATGCACGCCTACACTCGTGTATCCAAGTTTGAAATCATGGTTTAGATTTTTTTGCAAGGCTTTCAGCATGATTTCATCATACTTGTCACGCTCGTCAGTTAAGCCTGCGTACTTAATTTCCAGTTTTTCATTGCCTCCAGAAATATATTCGTGAGCTTTCGCTGCAAGCGGTGCAAGTTCTTCTAAAAATTTGATGCGTTCAACGGCGATTTTCTTTGCCACCTCGCATAATGCTCTGTCCCATATATCAATTGTCTGTTTGACTGTATTTATGTCCTGCGAATTTTTTAAAAGCTTATTGCGACTTGCAAGGATTTTTTCATAGCGACTGAGCGCGTAAAAATATCGCTTATTAGTCTGGGAAATGTCTATATCCATAAAGCGGCGGCGTTCGTTTGGACTATCTTTAATGAGTCGTAATTCGTCTGGCGAGAAAAATACAGCATTTGCACAGCCCATAAGTTCGCCTATTCGATGAATTGCAATACCGTCAACCTTGATAGATTTTTTTGAAGAACTTGAAAAAATCATTTCAATAGAGGTGTCACGATAGGTTTTGGAAAAGTCCGCTTTTAAGTAAGTATTTTGCTCGTTCCACTTAATAATTTCTTTTTCCTTGCTAGTTTTAAAACTCTTGCCGATAACGGCATAAAAAATTGCCTCAAGAATATTCGTTTTTCCTTGAGCATTTTTGCCAACTAGCACATTTAACCCTTCGCCAAAATTTAACTTTGCATTTGAATAGTTGCGATAGTTTTTTAAAACAAGTGAGTTTATCTTCATTAACCTTATTTTATCACTTTTTGCAAATAAAATCAAAATAAAAATAACAGCTTGTGCCGTTATCCTTGCTCAGAATCGTTTTCATTATGTGCATAACTTAAAAGTGGATACTCGTTAATGTTATTTTTATCACTGTAATCTATTTCACTTATATAAAATGAATACTCATCATCTATTGCCACTAGTCTTTTTGCGTTTTGATTTATATAAAGTTCATGTGGCATATTAAAGCAATAATCATCTTCTTCACCATCAAATTTTATAGGACTATATATATTTGACGATATTGCCAGTTTTAAGTCAGCCATTGTATTTTTTAAGATTGCGTTTATTTCTTCAATGTATTCGCAAAGGTCTTTGAAAAGAAAATTTCCATCTTTATTATTAAAAATTTCAGTTGCATCCTGATACTTATTATAAAAGTTATGATTATACAAACCTTCATTATTATCTAAGAGTAAAGTTCCAAATTTTTTGTCATTAGACAAAAGTATGTCAATGATTTTGTCTGGTATACCATAATAATCACTCATAAATAGAATAAGTTCACTGGTAAGTTCTCTTGCAAGCGGAAAATCAACATCTTTCAACTTTTCCTCAATTTTTTCTTGAATAAAATATTGCTTTTTTGATGGTCCTGACTCACATTTAAATTTAGACGCTAAAACTAAAATATCTTTTAACACTTTTACATCTATTTTTCCGTTTTTAATAAGAGCGTTTAACATTTCCTCGATTTCATTCATTATTCTTGGTCTCCTTGATATATCTCTTTATTTCTCTTATTCGTTTTCGCCGTCAGATTCGGTTGAGTCTTGAAGAACTTTTGTCACATATTCATCAATCACTTCAAAAACCAATTTTTTCATATGTTTTGGTTTGATATATTCAAAATTTACTTCACTACTAAAATAACTGTTTCCATTTGTATACTTATGAGCCAAATATGGTTTTACCCAGTTTGTTTCAAGTAAGTTGATAAATGTTTCGTTTACCCATTCTCCTGGTGTACTTACACAAGAAGAAAAATTAATACAACTGTTTGATTCTTTAAATGCACTCCAAGAACATTCGTTTAAAATCATTCCAGTTTTAACTGAATTAAAATTTTTATCCTCTTCGCTAAAACCATAAAGCCATGCTTGACATTCTTTGTCGTAATAACTTTTATCCCTTGACTTTCCTGCAACTACAATCCACTTCTTTCCTGTTTTTTCTGACAAAAGCGATGCAAGGTCATCATTTGAAATATTGATTACACTGGCAATTCGTGTTATATTTTCGTAAATCGATTTTAAAGTTTTTGCTTTTTGCTCATTTTCTTCATTTACTTGTCTTTCTCTTTCATTCCATAAAAGTTTAGAATAATCATCAAGTTGCTTTACAATTTCTTCCTTTTGTTTTTTAACTTCTTCTCGTTTTTTATCAAAATAAGAGTCTATTTTTTCTATCGCCTTATCCTGTCGTGATAAAGTTTGCGAAAGACTTAATATTCCTTCAATGTCAACTTTTTGTGCAAGTGTCACTTTTTCTTTATTTTTAACCATGTTTTTCCTCCCTATGCTCATTATACCACACCTCTCTCCTCATTTCAAGAGTGAATATTAAATTTTTTGATTTAGAATCTTCGCTTGACAAAGTAAGGTTGCCTAGCGTATAATTGAGTCAAAGTTAAAAAAGGTGGGCGCTTTATGCAAGAATTAAGCAGTTTATGGCAAACAATACTCGAAAAACTTCAAATGATGGTTTCAAATGTATCCTTTGTGATGTGGTTTAAACCTTTGAAAGTTTTGGATTTTAATGATAACAAACTTGTAATCAGTGCTAATTCTAAGTCTGCAAAAAATCAAATACTTCGTAATCACATAGACAAACTTACTGAAGCTGTAAAAGATGTTATGGGAGAAAATACCCAGGTTGAAGTCCTTGATCAAACAGAAGAGATTGAATATATTGAAAAAAATGGAAAAAACGCACATGATAAAGAAATCGAAATTACTAAAAACCCTTTTAATGCAAAATATACTTTTGATAACTTTGTAGTCGGTAAAAGTAATCAATTTGTTTATGCGGCAGCTCGAGCTGTGGCAGAGCACCCAGGCGAAAAGTTTAACCCTTTGTTTATATATGGTGGCGTGGGACTCGGAAAAACTCACCTACTTCATGCGGTAGGAAACTATTTACGTGAATTTAACCCTAATCTGAAAGTTACTTATGTCACATGTGAACAATTTACAAATGCATATATTGAAAGTCTTGGTTCCCCATCTAAAACAAAAGCTACACTGGAATTTCGCTCTAAATTTAGAAATCTTGATGTTCTTATGATTGATGATATTCAATTTATCTCCACAAAACCAAGCACTCAAGAAGAGTTTTTTCACACTTTTAACGAACTTCATGAGGCAAACAAACAAATAATCATAACCTCTGACCGACCTCCTAAAGAAATAAAAACTCTCGCCGACAGACTTCGTTCTCGCTTTTCCATGGGGCTTATACAAGATATTCAAACCCCAGACTTAGAAACAAGAATTGCTATTTTACGTAAAAAATCTCAACTGGAAAAATACGTTATTGATGACACTGTTATTGATTTTATTGCTGAACGTTTTGATAATAATATTCGTGACCTTGAAGGCGCACTTGCTAAAGTTTATTTCCTTGCAAATTTAAAAGGAAAACATTCTGCCTCCATCGAAGAAGCGCAGGAAGCTTTTAATAGTGAAGATGAAGAAGAGAAAAACGAGGGTTTGACAGCTGACCAAATAATAAGCGGCGTTTGTAAATATTTTGACGTTACCAAAGAAGATGTAATAGGAAAGAAAAAAAGTAAAGATGTCGTTGAACCTCGAATGATTGCCATTTATTTAATAAGTGAAATTTTAGAGATTCCACTTGTTAACATTGGAAAGATTTTTGGAGGTCGCGACCATACCACCATTATGCATTCACGAGACAAAATTTCTGCAGAGGTTAAAAACTCTCATAAAACTCAAACAATAATCTCAGAAATTCGAAAAATGTTGAAAGGTGGATAAATAAATTATTTTATACACATTTTATCCACATTTTTTAAACACAATATATTGTATAATAAAATTTATAAAAAATTATAGAAATACTATATATGCTGTCACTAAAAAGTTATCTACATTTCCACTTTTATTATTAATATTACTACTTCCTAAT
>CAOQRA010000015.1 GCA_948512295.1 uncultured Eubacteriales bacterium | reverse complement strand
TCTTTTTTAGTAGTATTTTTAGTTGTAGAAGTTTTGTCTATTTTATTCACATTCTTTTTTACAGATTTTGACTGTCCTTTTGTTTGCTCTTCCATAGTTTTGTTTTCCATTAAACTTTCTTCAGCCTTTATTTCCTGCAATAAGTTGTCATTTTCTAAAGGCTTAGTTTCCGAAACTGTAGGATTTGCTTTTTCTTCTTTAAAAACCATTTTGTTTTTAATTAAATAGCTACAGCCAGAGCTTATTGTGAGCAAAGTGGAAACAACCAGCAAAACAATAAGAATAATTCCTACTACAGCATTAACTGTACTCATAACCTTGCTGTCACTAAGAGTAAATATTTCCACTCTGAAAAAAGCATAGAACATATATAAGCAAATTGTTACATCTTGAAAAGCCGCCTTATATTTGCCGCCTTTATCAGCAGCAAGGACCTTTCCTTTTGCTGCCGCAATTTGACGTAGGGCACTTATTATAAACTCGCGTGCAAGCATGATGATTATACACACAATGCCAAGCCAAAGCGGTTTAATTACAGGCTCGCCATTAAGTACTGGAAATGCTATAGCAAGCAACACGCCAGTCATAATCAATACTTTATCGGCGATAGCGTCAAAAAATTTGCCAAGGTCAGTAACCTGCCCTGTTTTTCTTGCCACCTTACCATCCACAAAGTCAGTCAAACATGCCACTGTAAAGATAACCGCAGCCACAAGTTTTCCATAAGGAATAAAAGTGGCAAGGTAAAAGAATATAACAAAAGGAATAAGCAATAATCTTGATAACGTTATCTTATTAGGTGTGTTCATACTAAATCTCCTTTAAAATCACTTCCATCAAAGTCAAGATATTTTACTTTGACAATATCCGCAATATTACAACTTCCGTTATCTACAAATCGGACTCCAAAGTCTACATTAGGCGACAAAGCCTCACTATGTCCATAATATTCCCCGCTTGCTTCATCAAAGCCATCCACTAAAACGTCATAAGTCTTGCCAAGTTCCAAAGCTGCAAGTTCTGCAAAAATTTCATTTTGAAGTCTTTCAACTTTTTTAAGTCGACGCATTTTTATAAACTTGGATATTTTATCTTTTTGATAATATGCAATCGTATTAGGCTCGCGAGAATAAGGGAAAAAGCCTACGTAATCAAGCTTACTTTCTTTCAAAAATCTACATAATTTTTTAAACTCGGTGCCACTTTCACCTGGATAGCCCACAATAAAAGTGGAACGAAATTTGATTTCTGGGTAATCTGATTTAATTAAAGTAACAAGGTCACGAGTCTGCTGTTCATTACTGCGTCTGCGCATATTTTGCAAAATATTTCCATCGATATGCTGCAAAGGTATATCAACATATTTGCACATTTTAGGATTAGTCATTATGTAATCTAAAAGCTGTTTATTAACTTTTTCCGGATAAAGATAATGTATGCGAATATATCTTAAATTTTTAAGTTTACTAAGCTTATCACAAAGCTCTATAAGACAATTTCTACCATACAAATCCTCTCCATAGCGACTGGTATCCTGCGCTACCAAAATAAGCTCCTTAACGCCAAAGTCCACCAGCATTTTTGCTTCTGACACAAGTTCATCCATAGGCACAGATTGGTATCTCCCTCTTATACGCGGAATAGTACAAAAAGCACAAACATTATTGCATCCATCGGCTATACGAAGATAAGCATAGGATTTAGGGCTTGTCAAAACCCGCTTTATAGATGGTTTCAATTTGCTTCTCTCGACGCCATAAAGTGTTTCAATTATATTTATTATTTCATGGTTTTGACGCAAGCGCATAAATTTATCCACTTGTGGGAAATTGTGTTCTAAGCCAGTAGAGTGACGCTCTGGAAAGCAACCGCTGACGATAAGTTTTTCTATAACCCCTTTGCTTTTAAGGTCTTCCATTTCTATGATTGTTTCCACAGCCTCTTCTTCAGCGGGCAAAATGAAAGCACAAGTATTGACGATTACAATGTCCGCCTCATGTACATCTGCGACAACTTCCATTCCGTACTCTGCCACAAGCCCTAGCATTTTTTCTAAGCCTACCTTATTTTTATCACAGCCAAGTGAAATAGCAGAAAGTTTTTTGCTTTTAAGTTCTTCTTTAGTCATACATATCTCCAAAAATTTGATAATATTCCTCTATAGTTGTGTAAACGCTGCGTTGTTTTGAGCCCTCTGCACCTGAAATATAACCACATTCAAACATCTGGTCAATTATTCTAGCTGCACGAGGATAACCTATTGCAAGCTTGCGTTGAACCATTGTGGTAGAAGCGACCCCGGCATCAATACAAAGCTTTAACGCTTGAGGCAAAAGAGGATCATTGGAGCTGTCATTTTCACTTGCTGCGGCACTTTTACCTGGACTATTAATAGCGTTCATTGCCTCTTCATTTATGTCCTCATCATTATTTTGAATAATATAATTTACAATTTCTTTGGTTTCTGGAGTATCTATAAAGCAACCTTGAATACGCGCTGGTGATGCATCTGTTGGTTTATAAAGCATATCGCCATAACCAAGCAACTTTTCTGCACCAGTGGCGCCCATGATAACCTCACTATCCACTCTTCCTGCCACTTTAAAGGCTATGCGGCCTGGGAAGTTGGCTTTGATTGTTCCCGTTACTACATCGGTAGATGGACGCTGCGTTGCAAGAATTAAATGAATACCTGCCGCGCGCGCTTTTTGTGCAAGGCGTCTAATCTTATCTTCTATTTCATTTTTAGCGACAAGCATAAAGTCAGCAAACTCATCAAATATAATTACGAGGAAAGGCATTTTCTTCTTTTTGCCGAGAATTACATCCTCAATTTTGTTATACTCGTCAATGTTACGTACTCTGGCATCAGAAATAAGATTAAAACGCTTTTCCATTTCTTCAACAGCCCAAGAAAGCGCATTAACAGCCTTAACTGGGTCGGTAATGACTTTAGGTATAACCATGTGCGGCAGCCCCTCATACATACTAAGTTCCACTTGTTTAGGGTCAATCATGATAAACTTGACGTCCTCAGGTGATGCTTTATAAAGTATACTAACTATTATTGCGTTAAGGCATACACTCTTTCCAGAACCAGTGGTTCCTGCCACCAAAAGGTGTGGCATTTTTTGTAGATTACATACACGCACCCCACCCGTTATATCTTTGCCAAGTGCAAAAGCGAGCGGAGATGGACTCATGGTGAACTCTTTGCTTTGAAGTACATCTTTTATGCTGACTTTGGCCACTTTATCATTAGGCACTTCAATTCCAACAATACTACGCCCAGGGATAGGAGCTTCAATACGAATTTCGCCGCGTGCAGAAAGTGCATAAGCAATGTCTGCATCAAGCGATAGAATTTTCTTAACTGATATTCCTTCAGGCATAGCAATTTCATAGCGTGTGACAGTTGGACCTATTACAACGCTTTGCACCTTAGCAGGCACACCAAAATTTTCAAGAGCATTTTCAAGCGCCACCCTCTTAGCCGGAACTTCAGTGTTAAGCATAGACAAATCATCACTCATGGTGGTAATTAAATCAATAGATGGTTTATTATATTTGTAAGGCTTTTTGCTCTTAGCTTCATCGTCATCTAAAGACACAAACTTGCGCTCTTTTTTAGGTTTTTGCGCCTCGCTGTAATCAATAAACTCTCTATCATTAGGCTTTTGTTCACTTCTGTCAAAAGCGCTTGCTCTATCGGTAGGAAAACGTGAATCAATGCTGCGCTCAAGAGGTCTTTCAATTGGTCTTTCGCGCTGCATTATATCATCATGGCTTTCAAAATTATCTCTACGCTGCATTTCGCTTCTATCAAAAGAGCGGTCAGAATTGCGCTCTAAAGCCGCACCACTTCTATCAAAACCCCTATCCCTATCAAAGTTGTAATTATCACCAGCAGGCATTGGTTCTGGCTTGATTTCCATTTGCTGGAACTCTTCTTTAGCTACGCTTCTAATAATTTCATCCGCTTCCGAAACAAGTTCTTCTGGCTTAATTGATGGGAGATTGCCACGCTTTTGTGGTTCAACATAAGAATTATATTCCTCTTCAAAAACATAGGATGAGGGTTTAATAGGCTCATTCTTAATTTCTTCAAAGGCAGTTTTCATTTCAGTTTTATTAACTTGAGGAGCTTTAGTTTTACTTCTTGCCATAAAGCTGTTTAAATCCACTTTCGGTGGAGAAAGCAAGTACTCCTTTAATGTCATGTTTTGAGGGATTTTGCTATCTGGCTCCTCTTGCACTTCTAAAGTTGGCCTTTTAGGTTGCATAGTTGCAGAAAGTCCAAGCTTATCTTTTGCAATCTGCTCGCGAGAAAGTTCTTCTTTAAGCTGCCCATTTAAAACAACATTAACTTCCTCTCTTTGAGGTCTTGTAATTACCTCTCTAACTTTTTTAGTTTTTTCTTTAATCTGTATTTTAACAGGATTTACCTCTTTAACGGATTTGCGATTTGAGATGAACGCTTCCACAAAAAATGCGACGCTAACCACAAGCCCTAGACACACAATTATATATGAAGCTGGAAGTCTAAGCCATACTACGAGCATTGTGTTAATAAGCCCTATTAAAATTCCACCAGCCGTCAACTGATGAGTATATGACCTACCCAAGTATTCACCGAAAGAAATAGCATTACCTTCGGAGTCAACCGCGCCGCCTAAAATAATAAGCTGAACAAGACAAAGTAAGAAAACAATGCTTAAAGTGAGGAAAATTGCATATTTTTTAGGCATAACATACTTTTTATTGTTAAGTAATGCAAGCCCAATAATGATTAATAAAACAGACAGCGGATAGATAAATAATCCGAATACTCCTCTAAGGAAAAATTGCAAAGCTGGCCAAATGCTCGTCACAGAAAATAAGAAGCAAACAGACGCAGCCGCAATAAGGCAGCCCCCAACAATTTTGCGGACATTTTTTTTATTTTTACTTTCACTTTTTTTTGTAACTTTAAAAATTGCCATATTTTACCCTATTATCAAGTTTATTATAGCATAAAATAAAAATATCTCAAACAAAGTTAAGATATTTTTGGTGATTTTATGGTGATTTATGCGATTGTATTGCCAATGTTTGTCGACACTGGAACAAGTGAAAAGCCGTTGGTCTTGTAAAATTCAACGATTTTAGGCAAAACTTCCGCCGTTTCCTTGGTTGGATGCATTAAGATAAGGTCGCCACCCTTGGCATTTTTGACAGCACGCTGATAGATGAGGTCGCTGTTATGATCGCGCCAGTCAATAGTGTCGCGTGTCCACATGATAGTCTTGTAGCCAAGCGTTTTTGCCACTTGAACTGTAGTTTTGGAGTATGCCCCACTTGGCGGAGCGAATAAATTCATCTCCACGCCAGTAAGTTCAGATACCACTTTGTGAGTTGTGGAAATTTCCTTAAAATTGTCCTCTTGACTGATTTTATCTTGGTCTTTATGACGATACCCATGATTTGCAAGTTCATGTCCTTCGTCTTTGATTCTTTTAAGCATATCTTCTTCGAGTACCGCCCAAGTGCCGCCAATAAAGAAAGTGGTTTTGACATCGTTCTCCTTCAGCGTTTTCAGCATTCTGTCAAGATATTCCGTGCCCCAATAGACATTAATCATAAGACTGACATTTTTACTTTCAGTGTCGCCGTGATAATACACTCCCTCCACCGCCGCTGTGCTGACAAGCGCACTGCCTACAATAGATGCAATGGCAACAATAAGCACCACTCCCGCAATAACAGAATTTATAAACATGGTTTTAAGCGAAAAAACTTTAAAATGTATTCTTTTCATACTGGTATAATATGTACAGACTTTGTAATATAGAACAAAAATAAGAGGCTAAACCTCTTATTTATTTGTTATATATACATATGTATTTAGATAAGCAAAATTCCGCCATTTACATTCAAATTTTCACCAGTGATATAATCCGCCTTATCACTGCACAAAAATAATACTGCGTTTGCAACATCTATTGGATTTCCTAGCCTCTTACTTGGATTTTTGTTTGCTATAGTTTCTATTTCTTCTTTTGTACAAACAGATTTTGTAAGAGGAGTGAGAGTTAAAGAAGGACTGACAGCATTTACTCTGATACGATATTTAGCATATTCAAGTGCCAAAACCTTTGTCATCATAATAATCCCTGCTTCACTGCAAGAATAGCCCATCATACCTTCTATAAATGGCTTATGACCAAAACGAGAGGCAATGTTAACAATACTCGGACTTTTTGCCTTTTTTAATAATGGCAAAGCATACTTACTGCAAATCATTTTCCCATAAAGATTGACATCAATAACCTTTTTAATATCCTGCATTGAGAGATTTTCAAACGGAGCTTCGATACTGATACCCGCACAATTTACTAAGTAATCTAATTTTTTAATGCTTTTAAAAAATTCTTTTACCGCAGATTCGTCAGTCACATCTAATTTATACGCTTTGTATGCCCCCACATTTTGAAAGTTGAGCAGTTGTTTTCTTTGCCTTTTCATCATCTCCGACATAGAGCGCAATAACATCTATATTATTAACTAAAAACTGCTTAGATATTTCATACCCTAAACCGCTTGTTCCACCAGTGACTATTGCTAATTTGTTCATTATATCCCCTCCTGTCTAAATTATTATATCAAAAAAACTTTCCTACTTCAAAACAAAATATTAAAAAAAGTGGCAATCGCCACTTTTTGTGCCTTAGGCACTTTATTTATTCCTTATTTTCTTTTTCTGCCTTTGGGACAATGCGTTTAAGGTCAATTCTGCCCTTTTCGTCAATTTTGATGACTTCTACTTCAACTTTATCACCAATTTTGACAACATCTTCTACTTTTTCAACGCGTTTATTGGAAAGTTTTGAAATGTGAACCATACCCTCGCGTCCTCCGCCGATGTCAACGAATGCACCAAAGTTCATAATGCGTACAACTTCGCCATCGTAAACATCGCCCACTTCTGGCACTTCAACAATACCCATAATAATTTTCTTTGCTTTTTCGCACATATCAATGTCTTGACCAGCAATGCAAACTCTGCCATCGTCTTCAATATCAATCTTCACACCCGTTTCATCAATAATCTTGTTGATTGTCTTGCCACCAGAACCGATAACGTCTTTGATAAATTCAGGATTGATCTGCATAGTCAAAATCTTAGGAGCATATTTTGAAAGTTGTGCTTTTGGCTGCGGGATTGTTTCAAGAAGTTTATTCATAATAAACATACGTCCTTCACGTGCTTGATTTAACGCGGTAGTCAATATGTCCTTATCAATTCCTTTAATTTTGATGTCCATTTGGATTGCTGTGACACCCTTTTCAGTACCCGTCACTTTGAAGTCCATATCGCCAAGGAAGTCCTCTAAGCCTTGAATATCACTTAGCACTGCAACTTTGCCGCTTTCTTCGTCTTTGATAAGTCCCATAGCAATTCCAGCAACTGGACGCTTAATAGGAACGCCACCATCCATAAGTGCAAGCGTAGAGCCGCAAACGCTCGCCATTGAAGATGAGCCATTTGAAGACAATACTTCACTTACGAGGCGGAGTGCATAAGGGAATTCCTCTTCGCTTGGGATGACAGGCTCAAGAGCACGCTCAGCAAGTGCGCCATGGCCAATTTCGCGGCGACCAGGGCTTTTAAGATTACGTGCCTCACCTGTCGCATAAGGTGGCATATTGTAATGATGAACATAACGATTTACCTCTTCGTCGTCAAGGCCTTCAAGTTTTTGCATATCTGAGAATGTTCCAAGAGTGAGTGAAGTTAAAACTTGTGTCTGACCACGAGTAAAAATACCAGTACCATGAACGCGTGGAAGCACACCAGTTTCACACCAAATAGGACGAATTTCTGTAAGGCTTCGCCCGTCTGGACGAACACCTTTGTTGATGATTTTCGCGCGTACTTTTTCTTTTGTCATTTTGTAAAGCACGTCGCCAATCTGGCGCTCGCAATCTGGATAGATTTCTGCAAAATGCTCTTTAACATCAGCATCTACTTCGTCTTGACGAGTTTGACGTTCTTCTCTATCAAATGTATCAAGTGCGTGGTCGAGTTTTTTGTCAGCATATTCACGAACTGCCTTTGTCAAATCTTCTGGAATAACATAGTATTCAATATGTGGATTTAATGGCTTGCCAATTTCTGCCTTAACCTTTTTAAAGAAAGCAACAATCTTTTTGATTTCTTCATGGGCAAACATGATTGCGTCACGCAAAGTTTCCTCTGGCACTTCGTTTGCACCGCCCTCAATCATAAGGACTGCCTCGTCAGTTCCGCTGACTACCATGTGCATCTCGGATGCATCGCGCTGTGCAGCGTCTGGGTTGATGACAAACTTGCCGTCAATAAGTCCGACTGAAACCGAACCAGTAGGACCTTGGAATGGAATGTCAGAAATTGAAAGCGCAAAGCTTGAGCCAAGCATGGCAAGTATCTCAGGTTCTACATCTGGGTCAACTGAAAGTGCGGTTGCAACTACGCTGACATCATTGAAAAAGCCTTTAGGGAAAAGCGGACGAAGAGGACGGTCAATAAGACGACTTGTCAAAATCGCCTTATCAGAAGGTCTACCCTCACGCTTTTTAAAGCCTCCTGGGATTTTGCCTACAGAATACATTTTTTCTTCAAAATCAACGCCGAGTGGGAAGAAATCAATCCCTGGACGCGGAGCCGCTGACATCGTCACATTGACCATAACGACACCTTCGCCGCAGCGCACAAGGCAAGAGCCGTTTGCTTGCTCGCAAAGTCTACCAGTTTCAAAAGAGACCTCTCTTCCTCCTATTTTAATTTTGTAAATTTTAGCATCAACTTTCATTTTTTAATCTCCTATTTAATTTTCACCATAATTTTATCACTTTTATCTTAAATTTCAAAACAAAAAGAGGGACAAAAATACAATCCCTCTTTTTTCTTTTAAGTTTTACTTTGCAGTGTCACGAATGCCAAGTTCTTTAATAATTGCACGATATGCTTCGATATCTTTCTCTTTAAGATAGAGTAAGAATCCTTTTCTTTTACCAACCATCTGTAAAAGACCTCTGCGAGAATGCTTATCCTTAGGATTTACATTGAGGTGCTCTGTGTTAAGGTGGTTAATTCTTTCAGTCAAAAGTGCAATTTGAACTTGAGCAGAACCAGTGTCATTATCAGAAGTCTTGTACTTGTTGATAATTTCTTGTTTTCTAGCCTTATCCATATTTATTTCCTCCTATTTTTAATAATCCCCTAAAGCGAAGAAATGCGTCAAGAGGTGTCGCAAAATCTGCGCGATAGGTTTAATCGACTTTGCTATTATAACACATAAAATAAAGTTTGTAAAGTGATTTTGCGAGAATTATTTATAAACATCTTCATCCCCATTAAAATACTCTCTATCAAAAAACTCTTTCAAAGTAATTCCCGCTCCTATACATAATTTCTTTAAAGTTATAATGATAGGATATTTACTTTTACCATACATAAAATCAAAAACTGTTGAAGGAGTTATATTAGACATTAAACATAACGCAGTTAAATTAGTGTCTTTTTCTTTTACTAATTCCTCTAATCTTTTTCTAATTGCATCATCTAAATTTAAATATTTAGGCATTTATTTCTCCTTACAACTTAATTTTTATTCCCTGCATTTTTTAAAACTTCGACAGCTTCTTTTCGCATGATGTTTTTTACTTCAACATTCATTTTAGCAAGTTTAATTATTTCTTTTATAGGTGCGCAAGTTTCTTCGCAATAAAAATCATTACTGTCCTGAATTGTTGCACCATAAACAATTTTTGTTATCCCCTCGTACAAAATTGCGCCCAAGCACATTAAACACGGCTCACACGAAGAATAAATTGTCGCTCCACAAAGTTGATTATGCAGGCTCGGTTTTTTAATTGCATCTTGTATTGCTTTCCACTCTGCATGATGATATAGCGAATCAGTTTTAAACTTATCACTTCTGCCTATTATCTTGTCATCTTGAACAATGATTGCCCCATAAGGTGTTTTACTTTCTCTCGAAATATCAATTGCAATTTGCATATATTCTTTATCCGTCATTTTTACCTCTTTTCAACATTTTTTACTTCAATGTTGTTTCGTTCAATAATTAATCTACGTAAATCATAAAGGCCGTCTGCTTTTTTATCCTTCATCATATATGAAATCTTTAACAAATGCTTTCCAAGTATTTCAAAACCATCAGTCCCAACTCTTGCATGCAAATTTTCAACACGCCAGTCATTTATATACTCGTCATATTTTAAGCGAGATTCAATGTTTACTACTTTACCAGTTTCTTCTAATACTCTTTTCGCAATAGCCTTTGCAGTTTCGCTTGGTATTTTCTTTGTCTTGTAATGAGTTTCAACTAAATGTATTGAGTTATGCGTTTTTGCATATTTCACAACATCATCAATAAACTTTTCTATCTCAAACCTAAAATTTCCACCTCTAAAAATAGGTATGATATAGCTTGCTTTTTCTAGCCTTTCTAATTGTTCATCAAGTACACCAGAAGTCCCACTTATTAAAATTTTATTATTTTTAACAGCAAAATCTAAAATCTTATCAAACACATCTCTATGCGAGAAATCAACTATTATATCATATTCTTCCTTGATATTTTCAAGCTCATCATAGGTGTAATAATTATTCACTTTATTACGACAAATTCCCGCAACGATTTCTGCATATTCACAATCTTTTGCAGATCTTTCAGCCTGTACTCCTGTTCTTCCAGTAATACCACTCCACAAAATTTTAACTTTCTTCATAATGCCCCCTTACTCAAAAAACTTGTTTTTCTTTTCTATTATTTCATCAATGCGAGCAATGTAGTCTTGCAAGAATTTACAATTTGATTGGCGGTCGATAAAGTGCTTTGTGTTGAACACGCGTTTACTCATAGCATTTGCACCGACAGCGATGATGGTGTTTGTTTCTTCCATGCTATCAATGTTAAATATGCACACATTTTCATCCCTGAAAAAGCCGACATTCTCAAGCCCGCCAAGTTGATTTTTTTGACGATATAAATAGTATGGCTTATATCCTTTTTCCATTAAAAGTTTTTGACCATAGTCCACCATTTTGCCAACTTCATTACTTTTGGCAATTTCACCTTGCTCCTTTAACAACGATCCATTTTTTACGGACAATGTGTGGATGGTAATGTTTTCGGGATAAAGCTCCAAAAGCGTACTCATTGTTCGTTTAAAAATGCCAAGTTTTTCGCCGGGCAAGCCAGCTATTATATCCATATTAACTATAAAGCCTTGTTCTAGAGCCATAGAATAGGCATTTAAAACTTGAACATTTTTATGGTTACGACCTATGCGTTTAAGAGTTGCCTCACAGAAAGTTTGAGGATTGATGGATATACGCGTCACTTTATATTTTTTCAAAACTTTAAGTTTTTCAATAGTTATGGTATCTGGTCTGCCGCACTCCACCGTAAACTCGCTGGCTTCGAAACTAAGATTAGACAAAAGTCTATCAAGTTGCTTTTCATTTAAAACGCTAGGCGTTCCGCCGCCCACATAAATTGTGCGTATAACGTATGAATTTTTAAAGATTATTTTTTTAATTGCATCAAGCTCTTTTAAAACACAATCGAGATATGTATCCACAAGCTTTTCCACGCTTTTAAGTTCACTGGAAATAAAGCTGCAATACTGACAGCGTGACGGACAAATAGGTATGTTTACATAAAGGTCTACTAGATTGTCATTTCTTATTATGCATTTTTGATTTTTTAAAATGCTTGAAACAAGTTTTGCTTTATCTTTTCGGACACGATATTTTTTTTCTAATAGGTCGGAAATAGTAAAGCTGTTAGCTTCTCCACGCTCTATAAGTTCGCGAGCAAACTTAGTGGGTCTAACACCAGTTAAACTACCCCATGGCAAAGTGGTTTTAGTTAGCGTTGATAAAATATCATAAAGTTGAATTTTTAGTTCACTCTTTCTTATGCTTTTTTCACGAAGCGAAGAAATATTTTCTGGTATTGTGTATTTTTGCTGATAGCACTTACTTTCGCCATTAAATTCTATCTGATATTCATTTATTATTAGCCTGTTTTCTTTTTGCTCATTATGACATAAATTAATTTCCACATCAAAAAGTTTGACAAGATCATTGATTTCTATAGCGAACTCCTCTATATTACTTCTTATATCCATCTGTCACTCCTATAAACCTCAGTCACATTACGCAGCGTTTTGCAGTTTGCCATCACCTTCTCAAGTTCTTCCTTGTTTTTGACAATCACCGCGATATCGCAAATAAAGTTGTCGCCTACGTCCTTTGCATCAAAGCCTGTTATAAGCACTTTCATATTTGTAATAAGTGTCGTCAGCTTGGCAATGTTGTTATTAGATTTATCCGCGATTATATGAATAGTTGCAGTAAAGCTGCCGCCCTCCTTTCCTGCCCAAGTAGCGTCGATAAGGCGTTCCGGTTCCAAATATTTAATATTAGCGCAATTATGTCTATGAATTGTAACGCCTTTTCCACGAGAAATATATCCAATTATATCATCTCCCTCAATAGGGTTACAGCAGCCAGCATAGCGCACAAGCATTCCGCTGTCACCATCGACAAGCACTCCCTCTTTTGTTTTGCGAACGCTAACAACGCTTTTATGTTCTAATTTCGGCAAGTGATTTCTATTCCATAATGTAATAAACCTACCAATAGCGCTACTTGCAGACAAACTGCCACTTCCGACTGCAGCATAAAACTCCTCCATTGATTTCATGGATAATTTTGGCAAGATTTCTTCGATATATTCATCTGTAAATAGCTGAGCCGTAGTGAAACCTTTGTCTTTAAGAGCAGCTTCGATATATAATTTACCATTTTTGATGTTTTCATCTTTAAGCTCGTTTTTAAAGTATGACCTAATCTTTGCTTTGGTGCTATTACATTTCGCAATACCAAGCCAGTCACGTGATGGCGCTTTATTTGGATTAGTCAATACTTCCACCACATCACCATTTTTAAGTTTGGTGCTAATGGGTTTTATTTTAGAGTTAATTTTAACTCCCACACAGTTATTACCTATCTGGCTATGAATGGCATAGGCAAAGTCGATGCCCGTTGCTCCATCTGGAAATTCTATAACGCGACCTTTTGGTGTTTGACAAAAGATAATGCCGCCATAAAGGTCAGATTTCAATGTTTCTACAAACTCCTCAGGGCTTAAATCTTTCGCAATATCAATCGCTTGACGAAACCATGTCACGCGGTTGTCAAGCTCATCCTTACGCGTGGATTTTTCTTTATAAAGCCAGTGTGCACAACCGCCAAACTCGCCCGCCCTATGCATGTCAAAAGTACGGATTTGAATTTCGAGTGGGTGTTTATTTTCAACTATGATTGTTGTATGAAGCGACTGATAGCCGTTTGGCTTTGGCGAGGCGATATAATCTTTAACACGTCCTGGCATAGGAGTATAAATTTGATGCACGCGTCCTAAGATTGCATAGCACTCTTCCACCGTTTCCACAATAACACGCATTGCAAGAATATCATAAATCTTATCTAGCGAATGTTTTTCTCTAAGCTTTTTATATAAGCTTGAAATGTGTTTCTGACGATAATAAATTTCCCCTTTGATGTTAAGTTCTTCTAGCACTTTTTGTATATGTGAATAAGTCAATTTAAGTTGAGCGTCATTTTCTTCCTGCTGAACATCTAAAAAGTTTTGTAAATAGCGGTATTCAGTAGGATTTTCCACCCGCACTACATTGTCATCCATTGTCAGTTTTAATTTATCTAGTCCCAGTCTTTCTGAAAGTGGAATATGAATTTCTTTTACAAGAGTGATAAACCTAAGCTGCTTTTCATCAAGCGGAGGCTCAAGTTTGGTAATGTCAAAAGCAATGCCAGCAAGTTTAATTATGACTATTCGTATATCTTTACTCAAAGCTAAAAACATTTTTTTTATGTCCTCTGCTTCTTCGCTTTTAGTAAGGTTTTGAATATCTTTTATGGACTTAAAACTTTCAACGAGCTCTACTTCTTCCTCGCTAAGCCTATCTAGATATGACTCGGCTTTTGCTTTGTCCACTTTATAAAGTTGATAAAATAAAAAGGCAAATATTGAACTTTTATCAAACTTCATATTAATCATGATATCAAGAATGTACTCGCAGCGTGGTAAGTTCATTTGGAAACTTACAAGCTCTTTTAACATTTTCTCATCTTGGTTTTCCAGTTTAAGATATTGCAAAACTTTATTTATAATTGTTTCCTTCATCACTCACTCCTTTTAAAAGTGTCTTTCAGCAGCGAGAGCGTATTATATAAACTAGATTCCGTCAAAGGCCTTTTAGCATTTTTATTGACATATATAGTTAGCATATCACTTTCGGCGATGGTAATAAGACCTAGTTGTTTGAATACTAACAAAGCTACATAAAAATTATTGAAACTTGTTTGCATTTCTAGTTTATCATAAAGGTCAAATATATTAAAAAATGACTTTGTTTGCACTTTAGTTATATTTTTAAATATATCGCCAAAACTCTCCCGCGACAAATCGAGCGCGGTAAACTTTCGCTTATCTATGACATTTTCCATAGGTATATATATTTCTGCATCTGTAACTTCATTCAATTTGGCAATGAACGAACTGTCAAGAACTGGCGATAAAAACACAATTTTATTGTAATTTTTTGCCCACTCCAAGCCTTTAGGTGAAAGCAAAAGACTATTATAGCCTATTTCTATATTATCGTATATTCCAAAATGATATATATTTTTTGTATTATAATTTTTGGCAAATTCAATGTAATCATAGCAATTATAAGTGACAAAACAAGTGCCAAAAACACTCGTAGACGTTCCGCCTACAAACTGTAAAAGTTCTTGCTTCGGATAGAGTTTATATTTCGCAGCATTCGCTCCGCTTTCAAAAAGTTGATAAAATTCAATAGCGTTAAGTTTCTTATGTGCATCTTGCGCAATAAAACTTCCACCGTCAAACATTACAATATTGCCTTTCAAAGCCTTGGTTTCAAGTTCAATAATAAAATTTTTAAGTCTTGAAAACTTAATCTTGATTAGATTGTCAAGATAGTTAAAATATGTCAAATTTAACTCGCCTAGTTTAATAGTTGCATGCTGAGGGAAACGTTTCATAGGACAAATTTCCACTTCTTGACATGACACCTTAAATCTAGGTTTAGGATTTGCACAACCAAAAGGTTCTAAAACGGAAAACGCTTTTACAAGCTCCGGAGTAATCTCTTGCGGTGTCAATTCTTGGTCATAATATTTAATAGGTATGAAAACTTCATCGCTGACATGCTGCAGTGCAAAAGCGTTAATTTTGTTTACAAATTCCTCATAATTTTTACGTTTTAAACTAAGCCCTGCGGCCATGCTATGTCCACCAAACGTGTCTAAAATGTCGCTAAGCGAATTTAAAAGTTCGTGAATATTGATGTCATCTATGCTACGACCAGAGCCATGAAGCTCATCACCCTCTTGCGCAAATAAAAATACGGGTTTATGGTATTTTTCTACAAGGCGACTGCAAACAATTCCTAGCACTCCCTTATCCCAGGCTTTGGAAGCAAGACATATGACACGTTGATTTTTCATATCCACACGCGCAAGCGCTTTCTCACAAGAGTCATAAATCTTAGCACATATATCTTGACGCTTTGTGTTATGTGCTTTAATTTTTTCTATACATTTTTTGATGCGTACAGGGTCAGTTTCAAAATATAACTTTAAACTATCGCCAGCGTCACCCATGCGCCCCGACGCGTTAAGTTTGGGAGAAATTTTAAAAGAAATGTCCACTGAACTCGGTTTTATCAAAGAAAGGTCATATTCCTTAAACATGGCTTTAAGACCTAGAGGTAAATACTTTTCGCACAACTTTAAGCCTCGCGTAACAATAGTGCGATTTTCGCCAAATAGCGGCACAATGTCTGCAATTGTGGCTATTGCTGCTATAGGCAGATATTGCTCTGCCTTTACGCGACCAAGTAGCGCTTCTGCGACTTTGTATGCAACTCCCGTTCCGCAAAGTTCACGGTCAGGAAATTCTTGACCTGGCAGTTTTGCATTGATGCAAACTGTGTCAGGTAATATGTCAGGAATTTCATGGTGGTCAGTGACGTAAATGTCAATTCCTTTTGTTTTTGCATAATCGACTTCTGTATGACATGAAATGCCGCAATCCACTGTTATTATAAGATTAGGTGAAAACTTTGCTTCTATTTTGTCAATGACCGCATTGGTAAGCCCATAACCATCGATAAAACGATTGGGAAGATAATAATCTGCACTAATACCAAATTCCTTTAAGGCTTTAAGCATGATTGCTGTAGCGCTAATTCCGTCTACATCGTAGTCGCCAAAAATAAGGACCTTATCACCAAGTTCCTTTGCAAGTTTTATTCTATCACAAAGCTGTTTCATTCCGTTTAATAAGAATGGATCATTAAACTTTTTAGGATTTAAGAACTCCTCAATGGCTTCACTTGTATTAATTCCACGAGATAAAATAAGTTCCATAACCCTTGGCGGCAAATTGAATTGCTCCGAAAAAGACGCGACGAGGTCGACATCTTTGTTAAAAAACTTTTTAAAAATCATAAAAAACCTACTTTAGTTAACTCTTTATGATTTGATTATACCACAAAACGCAATGCTTTACAAAATAATTTGCACTTTCTTACAGAATTTTATAGTAATTTTATTGTAGCAAATAATCATCTTCGCTCTCTTACCCTCAAAAGGCAAAAGCGCTTGCAAAGCCTCGCAAGCGTTAAGTATGACGCATATTTGCTTTCTGAAAACTATAAAAAACTAATGAAAAGCTTTGAAAATTTAAAGTTTGGACTCGGAGAAATTCAAAGCTTATCAAAATGCATTTTCGATATAGTTAATTTTATCATCTAAAATTTCAAAGACATCAAAACGAACTGGAGTGTCAAACAAGCGTTTTTCTTTTAAATATCCTGACGCAACAAGGCGTATTTTGTTTTGTTTGCGTACGTCTACCGCCTCACAAGGACTACCAAAGTCTTTATACGTGCGCGCTTTAACCTCAATAAATATAAGTGTATCTTTTTGGCTTGCAATAATGTCAATTTCGCCTATTTTATTTTTATAATTTTGTTCAAGTATTTTGTACTTATTTTTCTTTAAATACTTGATGGCAAGCATTTCGCCGCTTACACCTTTGGCTCTATTAAATAACTTCATAATCTCTCACTATTCAAATGTAATTTTCCCAATGCGACCTTTACGAAAATCGTCAACTAGCGCAAGTGCCGCGCGATCAATATCCCACTCGCCTCCGCCAAGTTTAAACCCTCGAGCTTTGGCAATATCCTCCAAATTTTGCACTTGACCATAGCGTGTATTAACTTTATCTTGATGTTTTTCTTTTAATTCAAATAGAAGTTCCTCCGCAAGTTCCACACTGTCTACGACCTCGTCTTTAATGCTTCCCACGTATGCAAGGTGCCTTGCCACTTTTTGGTCGGCAAGATTTGGATAAAGCGTACCAGGTGTGTCACATAACTCCACACAACCACCTATATTGAGCCACTGATTGGCTTTTGTCACGCCCGCACGATTTCCTGTCACTGCCTTTGCTTTGCCGCAAAGATTATTTACAAGCGTACTTTTGCCAGAGTTTGGCACACCGATGACCATAGCGCGAATTGTAGTTTTAACTCCTTTTTTTGCATACTTTTCAATCTTGGCTTTTGCTAAAAAGTTGAGTTTATTTTTGATTTGATTGCCCCCGCCGCTAAGCGTACTGTTTAAAATTATATAATCACTATTTTCACTTTTAAAACGCGGCGCAATTTCTTTAATTCTCTTTTCGTCAGCAAGGTCTATTTTATTGAAAACATACAAAATACTTTTGCCAGCGGCTATACGATTAAGGCTTGGATTGATAGAAGCAAGTGGTACACGTGCATCTAAAACATAGATAATCACGTCCACTTTAGAAAGCTCTTTTTGCATCTGGGCAAGTGCCTTTTTCATATGCCCAGGAAACCAGTTGATTTTCATATTATGATTATATTATAAAACAAATAAAAAGTCAAAAATATTTCCAGTTTAAAAGTTTGTTACCATAAAGATAAATATCCCGAGCATGTCATGTTAACATCTTTTTAGTAGAATATGTGTGCTAGTTTAGTCTAAAAGATTCTTCGTCCGTTGTCCTCAGAATGACAGGCTCTGAGTTTGTCATCCTGAGCCGCGAGCAAATGCGAGCGAGCCGAAGGATCTTTTCTGGTTACTGAAAACAATAGTTGTGTCTAAAAAATTCTTCGGCTACTCACCCCATAAATGCTAAAGCATTGATGGGAACCCCCGAGAGCCTCGAGAAGAAGACAAAAAAACGACTATAGTAAGTCGTTTTATTTTAATAATTCTGCTCTTCGCTCCCGCGTTCTTTTCTCGCTTTGCGCTTTTCGCCATTTGGCAATTTCGGCGTGATTGCCGGAGCGCAAAACTTCAGGTACGCTTAAGCCTTTAAACTTTTGCGGACGTGTGTACTGCGGATATTCAAGGCTTCCGGAGGAAAAGCTTTCTTCTGTCAAACTCTCCGCTGTGATGACGCCGTCTACAAAGCGCGACAGACAATCGACAATCACCATGGTTGGAATTTCACCACCTGTCAGCACATAGTCGCCAATAGATATTTCTTCTGGCTTTAAAAGCTGCAGTACGCGCTCGTCAACGCCCTCATAGTGACCACAAATAAAAATCAAATGCTTTTCACATGAAAGCCTCTTCGCAATCTCCGGCGACAATTTTTGACCGCTAGGGCTTGCAAAAACGATGTGGCTATTTCGCTTTTTAACAGCTTTAACTGCGTCATAAATCGGTTGACACGTCATAAGCATACCCGCACCACCGCCATAAGGCTCATCATCGCATTTTGAGTGTTTATCCTTAGAAAAGTCACGAATATTTGAAATTTTTATTTCTAGTTTCCCGCTCTCTTGAGCTCTTTTAAGAATTGACGAATTAAGCGCGGAAAACGCCTCTGGGAAAAGTGTCAATATGTCAATTTTCATATTGCCACCTCATTAAAAGCTTTACGCTTGACAACTAATTTGTCGCCTTGAGTTAAAAACACACTGGCAAGATATGGAGCCTCCTTTGTGCGACCATTACAATCAATGACTAAAATATCACCACAGCCATAGTCAACGACATCTTTAATCTGCCCCACAAGTTTTCCCTCAGTGTCATAAAGTACCATGCCTATAAGATCATCAATCAGAAATTCTTCCTCATTTTTTGCAGCCAAAAGCTCTTCCTTTGGCAAGCAGATAAGTTTCCCTCGCAAAGCTTCCGCATCATTGCGAGTTGTCACATTTTCTATAGTCAGATACAAAAAATCTTGACGAACAGAGGCATGTAAAACTTTAACCATTTTTCCGTCAATATAACAAACTTTGATAGTTTTAAAAACAGCAAGGATATTAGTAAGAGGTTGACATTTAACCTCTCCTTTAATTCCTTGCGGTTTTACGATTTTAGCGACCTCAATCACTTATTCACCAAATTTAACAAATACTTTTTTGTTAGCACGAGCGGACAATGATTTGATAATTGTACGAATGCTTGAAGCCACATTACCACCTTTGCCGATAACTCTACCCATGTCGGATTCTGCAACTTTAACATTAATAACAGTTTCTTCCTCGCCTTCGGTTTCAGTTACGACAACTGCATCTTGATTTTCAACAAGACTTCTTACGATGTATTCTACTAATTCTTTCATTTTTCTTTTCCTTTTATTAATTTATAGTTTTAGCGCATAATGCGCCAAATTACGGTTAAGCCGCTTACTTAATCACGCCTGATTTAACAAGCAATTGTTTTGCTGTTTCAGTAGCTACAGCGCCATTTTTAAGCCATTTCTCTGCTTTTGCAGTGTCAATGTTAATTTGCGCAGGTTCTGTAAGAGGGTTATAAGTTCCGATAGTGTCGATAACTTTACCATCTCTTGGAGAGCGTGAATCAGCAACTACTACTCTATAAAAAGGTGCTTTTTTAGCGCCCATTCTTGTAAGTCTGATTTTAACTGCCATTGTATTATCTCCTTTTATAAATTTTGTATATATCTTTCGCATTTAAAAAACACGTAGATAACTAATAAAACTGGACTTTGATAATTCTATCTCAGCCCTAGGCCTTTCAAGCCCTTGCCACTTTTAAGCTGTTTCATCATCTCTTTGGACTGCTCAAACTGCTTAAGGAGTTGGTTGACCTCTTGAACTGAAGTTCCGCTGCCTTTGGCAATGCGTTGACGCCTGCTAGCCTTAATAATATCAGGATTGCGTCTTTCAGCTGGCGTCATAGATTGAATAATCGCTTTATTGACAGCCATTTGGCTTTCATCAATATCAAGATTTTTCAACTTACTGCCAACTCCAGGAATCATACCCAAAATATCCTTAATTGAGCCCATTTTTTTCATGCTTTCGATTTGAGTAAGATAGTCTTCAAAAGTAAAACTGTTTTCACGGAATTTCTTTTCCATAGCTTTAGCTTCTTCTTCACTTACAGCTTCTTGCGCCTTTTCAATTAAAGTTAAGACATCCCCCATGCCAAGAATGCGTGATGCAATTCGGTCTGGATAGAAAGGTTCAATATCGCCAATCTTTTCGCCCACGCCAGTAAACTTGATAGGTTTTTGTGTGATAGCTTTAATAGATAGTGCCGCACCACCACGAGTATCGCCATCCAACTTGGTAAGTATAACACCAGAAATGTCAAGGTCGCGATTAAAGCTTTCTGCCACAGTTACAGCATCCTGTCCAGTCATGGCGTCAACCACTAAAAGGATTTCTGTAGGCGATAGCTCTTTCTTAATATTTTTAAGTTCGTCCATAAGCTCGGCATTTATATGAAGCCTACCAGCGGTATCAATTATAATGGTGTCAAAGCCTTGACGTTTAGCATGGTCTAAAGCTTCTTTAGCCGTCTTTACTGGGTTTTGAGAGCCGCGCTCGAAAACTTCGCAATTGGCTTGCTTGCCAACCACTTGAAGCTGATTAATTGCTGCTGGGCGATAAATATCGCAAGCAACGAGAAGTGGCTTTTTACCACTTTTTTTAAGATGAGCCCCAAGCTTTGCACACATGGTCGTCTTGCCAGCGCCTTGAAGTCCGCACATCATAATGATGGTTGGCGGGCTGGGTGACACCCCAAGTTTTTGATTTTGCGAAGTCATTAATGCAGTAAGCTCATCTCTAACAATTTTTATTACTTGCTGCGCAGGAGTAAGACTTTTTAAAACGTCATCCCCGACGGCTTTTTCAGAAACCGATTTAACAAAATCCTTTGCCACCATATAGTTTACATCGGCCTCGAGCAGTGCAATACGCACCTCGCGCATAGCCTCTTTTATTTCAAGCTCGGTTAGCTTTCCACGTTTAGTAAGCTTAGAAAATATATGATTAAACTTTTCTGACAAAGAGGAAAATAGTGCCATTAATTGCCTCCCTTGCCATTTTTCAAAGCTTCATATTTTGCAATAAAATTCAACTTTTTATCATACTCTTCAAGCTTTTTAGTGGCTTTTGATAAAGCGTCTTTGACTGCTTGACGAGAAACGCATTTATTTTCAGCAATCTCGCTGCCAGTGAGGTCATCAAAAAGATAAGCTTCAATCACCTCTTTTTGAGCATCAGATAAAAGCGCTCCGTAAGCGTCGTACAATTTATTAAGCCTCATGTTTTCTTCTAATTTCATTATACCTCTTTGTAAAGCCAAAATACTTTACATGCGTAGTATAACATATAGCTTTTATAAAATCAACTATTTTTTCAAAAAAAATAAAAAATATCGCAAATTTTGAGTAACAATTTGCGACATTTTATACATTATAATTTATTCCAGCCATTAAAATGGCTTAAATCCACCTTTTCTCCCGAACTTGCGATATGAAATAAACTTGTTTGAATAGGTCGGCCACCATTGAAATTGGCAACTATTCGGAAATCTGAAAAATCACCTGAAGAATAATATTTGTTGTTTCCGTCTACAACGTAGCAAGAACTTATATTACTTGCCCCGACAAACACACCATCTTTGCCAAAAGAATGATGTCCTATGAAAAAACAATTTTCAAATTGTATATCTTGTGTTAAGGTCGGCTTGTAATCTGCAACTATTATTGTACCATAGCCTGCACAATTTTTGACATAAGAAGTCGTGTAACCACCGTACTCATGCGACGAGCCTATAAACACCCCAACTGGGCTGTCTGCCTCCATTTGATGAACAAAAATAGTGCCATTTTGTACGCAATTTATTACAGTATCGTTATATCCACAACCTATTATACCACCGACATAGGAAGCATTCTCTGCCAAAATTTTGCCCTCATTCTTGCATGAATTAATTGTGCAAACTCCACCTCCACCTAAAATACCACCAACAAAACGTTCATCTAAGGAAGTCTTGTTTGCTTCAATGGTTCCATAATTTATACAATCAGTAAAAGTTGTAGCACTTGCGGAAAGAACTAAGCCTGCCACTTGTCCACAATTTGTAAAATAGATATCCGTAGTACAATTAGAAATAGTATAATTGGTTGTATAATAAGCAAGTCCTCCTGCATAGGACGCATAATGTATGATTGAGTTTTTGATATGAATATTGGAAAAGGAACCATTGCCACAAATACCAAAGAGTCCTCCAAAGGTGCTGTCCTTTTGAAATAGATTTAAAATGGAATAATTACCGCCATCATAATGCCCTGCAAAAAACACTCCCCATTCATCACTAATTGGCACCCATATATTACCTGCAAGGTCGATGTCACAAGTCTGCTTAAAATACACACCGTTGAAAGCTTCATCGTTGTCATTCGCCTTTTTTGCAATGTACGCAAGGTCTGCCCCGCTTTGCACGAGGTATGGATAGTCTTTTGTACCGCTTCCTTGCAAAGACGTGGATGCGTGCTGCGTCCAAAGCCCTATATCATTATCATTCCAAGTGTTAGTTGAATTTAAAGTCGAATTATTTTTGGCAAAGCCAAAAATCCCCCCCCCCGCAAGTAAAGCAATTCCACTTGACAGGAGGAGAACAAACGCTACAATTATTGAGGTGATTTTTCTTTTCATTTTTTATCCTCTTTTTTATTAAGTTTTTATATAGATATTTTATATTATTTTTGTAAATTTAGCAAATAAAATAACATAAATTTTTAATTTTACCTGAGAATAGAGGTGATTATATAATTGTTTACCCCATAATAGTCAAAATTTAAAGTTATACAGTCGCCATTGTCAAGCAAAATACCTTTTTTGATGTATTCTTTAAAATTATCATTTTGCGATATGTTGTAGCCTAGCTTTTGCACTTCTTTTATGCTAAAACCCAGCTTGCAACGAAGCCCTAACATAATTTTTTCTAAAATTTGATTTTCATTTGTTAAAGTTTCCACTTGTTTTTGCCCTGAATAATAGCCATCAAATGTACATGCGTTCGTAATGCGTTTTGTGTTTAAAAAAGATGCTGCAGCAAGTCCTCTGTCTGATCCATCGTAGTCGATGCATTCTTTTCCTGTTCAATAATTCCCAGCTCCTGCACATTAAGTGTAAAAGGAATACCTCCTATCACGTTCAGCCGCGGCATATGTATTCTCATATTACTGGGAAAGATT
>CAOQRA010000014.1 GCA_948512295.1 uncultured Eubacteriales bacterium | reverse complement strand
CAAAAAAGAACTTGATCAAATGGTGGAAGTTGAGATGTCAAGTGAGGATGGCTATAAAAAAGCAACTCCTATACTTGAAACCGAGAAAACTATTGAAATAACTGAAACAAGCGACATTCATAAAATCTTTGAACTGGCAGCAGCTGGTAAGCTTGATGAAGAGGGACTTCGTGCAAAATTGAAAGAGATTGTGGCTTCTGAACGACAAAAAACAGACGCATCTGCTGAGAAAGCACAAGCACTTTTCGAGGACTTTGATAAAGAATTCAAATGGCTTAGCGATACTTTGGAAAAGAAAAAGCAAAAAGATAAAGCGTATGATGAATTATTGGTAAAATTGGATAATATAAAAATAGGAGGCGAACATGAAAGTGAATAAAACACAAGAAGCCTATGATGAATTAGATGCATTGATTGACCTATACTGCAATACATTAAAGAAAAGTAAATTATTGAAAAAGAAAGCGTAAACTTGGTTATCTGTGATTCTGAGTACGTATTATTGACATTCTAAGCAATCGCCGAAGAATCTTTTAGACCAACCCCATGTTTTGTCATTTCGAGCGGCTTAGCCGCGTACTTGTTTAGTTTGTCTGGCATGCTTACTATTGTCATTCTGAGTGAAACAAAGAATCTTTTAGATAAAGTCAGTTTACAGAGTACTCAGAAAAGATCCTTCCGCTCCGCGTCAGGATGACATGCTTTGGATACTGTCAATTTAACTGGTACATTTTATACATTATTTTATCCGCGGGAACATTCGGGTTCCCGCCCTTTATTCGGAGGGAGATTGGGAGGGGAAACGCGAGGATAGCTGCCAAGGCTTTAGACTTGCAGTGTCAAGTTTAATATTTTTAATCTTGAAAAGTTAAAAATATTAAACGCCGAGTGGTGCCTCCCCAGCCGTGTCATTCTGAGGCAAACAGCGTGCGCCGAAGAGTTTTTACTTATAGTTTAAATTCTTTTAAACCATGAATTAAAGCCGTGGTTTTCTATAATAAAAAATCGGCCAACTGGTCGATTTTTTAATTTAACGCACATTACATATTTTGAAATGTTCCATCCTTCTTGTAAACAATAACTGCGGCATTATTATTTTCGCTAAGTTCCTTCGCACGTTTTAATGCTTCTTCTTTAGTTTTCTTTTTATCAATTACACGTTTAGCACCATCACGACTTATCTTCCAAACCTTATCTTTTTCATCAAAAACAACGCGGTATGCACCAAGCTCTTCACTTGCTTTTACTTCTTCACTTTTGGCCGAAGTCTTTTTATTTACAACCTTAGCAGCCTTTTTTGTTTCAGATCGCTTTGACTCCCCTTTACTAACGGACGTTTTTTTGATTTCTTTTACTGCACTTTTGTCTTGCTCTTTTGCTACTTTATTGTTTACTGGTTGCTTTTCCGCTGCTGATTTTGAAAGGGTTTTGGTTGCAGTTTTCTTTGCAACTGGTTTCTTTGCAGGGGTCTTTTTATCCTCAACCTTTTCTTCAACCATAGGAGCAGCCTCTACTTTTGTTTCTTCAACTGGGGCAGCAACCTTTTCTTTTTTTACTTCTTCTTTTTTATTTTTCTTTTTACTAAAAAACCACATAAATGTTTCTCCTTTTATAGGTCAAATTGTATCATACTCGACAAATATTTGCAAATTATTTAGCTTACATTTTTAAAAAATTATTAAAACATTTTTTTTAAATTGTGATAAAAAGTATTTACAAATTCAAAAAGAAATGATATAATAAAATGCGTATCAAGACAAGCCATAAACGGATGTTGATGCGCGGGCTTGTCCGTCGCCTTAAGCACGGATTATGCGTTGCTAGCTCAGCTGGATAGAGCGTCTGTCTACGGAACAGAAGGTCAGGGGTTCGAATCCCTTGCGACGCACCAAAGTAGCCTTTACGGCTATTTTTTATTTACAACAAAAAGCTCGCAATTTTTGCGAGTTGTTTACCCGAGTTTGGTAATTAATATCAATACATAACTAGTTTCAGATTTTGTATCCCATTTGTAACCATCCATTGAAATATCGTCTAGCAAACTTGCTTCTTTGATTTCTTCAGCAGTAAGTGAAAGTGCACTTTCGGGCATCTGAATTATCATGCCATCGTTTTGATAAATTATCTCATATATCGCTTCACTTTCAAAGGCAACCTCTTTTAAAAGGTTTATAATATCCTTGGCAATATTTGATAGCAAGTTTGTCTCCTCATCTTCAGGTGGCACTGTCGGTTTTTCTTCTGGATCATTAGGCTTGACTGGTGTTTCTAATTCTGGTGGCATGTCTCCCATTGTGCCATCATTATTATTTCCACAGCCCACAGCTGTAAATGGAACGGCAAGCAAAATCATGACTAAAAATGTATAAACTATTCTTCTAAGCATTCTATTCTCCTTATTCACCCATATAGTTTAACCTCTTCGACAAATTGTGACAACTAAATTACGAAGAAAAATGAAATTTGTCGAAAAAATATAGCAATAAAAAGAAAGTGTTACAAAGTTCATTAAAGATAGTTCTATGCAGTATTAAATTATAAAGAAATTCAGCCTTAGCCCTTAAAAATGGCACGTAAAATTACACCAAAGACAAAGCTGACAGTGGCCAAAAAAATACTTCGCAAGATAAGCATTCCAAAGGTCTTTTTTTGTTTCTTGCTGTCTAGAATATAGCTTTGCCCCTTTTTACGTAACGTCACACAATAATAGTACCCCTCTTTACTATCCGAAACCACAAAATCAAGATAATTTTCAAGTGCTAAAGCTGCCATAATTTCGTCGATTTCCGCTATTGTTAATACGCATTTTTTGCTGATCGCCTGTGCAATTTGGTTTGGAGAAACTAGGCATGACTTTTTACTAGAACATACCTTACATAAATATGCCATAACGAGTTTTTGTTTCCGCTGCGACATTAGTACTCCATATTTGTTTCAAATTATTGACTTTGAATGTGAGGTTTATGCATAAAACAGCTACATCTAAGGAATACAAATATAATTATTTCTCAAAATAATATTAATGTTAGATATTAAATCAAGGCTAGTATTAAAATTTTTAGCCAAAGAATGTAATAACGGAACCTATAAAATCATTGAAGGCAGTGATATAATTTCTGCCATGCCCAATAAATATCGCGTGGACAGCGATGGACTAGAACATATCCTCACCTATCTTGAACGTCAAGATTGTATATCTATTAAGTATGACGATGACGGCGTCTATTGCCTTTGCGTGCTTCCTTATGGCTATGAGATAAATGAAGGTGAAAACAAAAAGCATAAAGAAAAAAAGCCAAGATTATGGCTTTTAATTATCATTTGCAGTATTTTTTCAGTTGTAGGCGGCTTTATAGGTGTAATACTAGCAAAACTTCTAGGATTATAAAGGAATAAACTCCCTCATCTTTCGATCTTCTCCAATGCTTGCAATTCCATCACTTCCAATGATAAAATGATCAATAAAATTGACTCCTAAAAACATAAACATTTGTGATAAATTTTGATTGGCGGTTTTGTCTTGCTTGGATGGCAAGCAATACCCTCCAGGATGATTATGCATTAAAAATACATAGGACGGAGTGTAAGTATTTAAAAATTTTGTAATTTCATTTTGCTTTATGCCTACCATATTTATGGCACCCTTGGCAAGCCGGCGATAACCTTTTAATCTCATATTTGCATCAAGCGCAACAATGTATAATTCTTCCACACGGCTTAATCTTAAAATCAGTTCACAAAAATCAAACATCGCAGCCTTGCTATTAAGCAGCGCTTTTTCTTTTAATCTGCTGCAAGTATAATAATGAAACAACTCTGGAAGTTGAGTAATTAATTTTGCCGCTCGCTCTCCTACGCCAAGTACAGTCTGTAAATCATTCACATCGGCATCTAAAACATCTGCATAAGTTCCAAACTTATTTAACAATCTGTGGGCAAGAGGATTTGTGTCACCACGAGGATAAATGTAACTGAGAGTAAACTCTAAAGCTTGAATCTCACTGACATTGTCAATTCCAGAACTAATGACAAGATTTAAAAGCCTCTGCCTGTGCCCTTCATGAATATTCTCTTTGTCACCGACTTTCTTTTGCATAAAAACCTCCTGCACAAATTATACCTTAAAATATTAAATTTTAGGTAACAAATTTAGACAAAATTTTATAAATTTCTAATAAAAATATATAATTAGACACTTATCGCCCCCAAATACCCAAAAACAGCCTAAAACGACAAAAAAGAAGCTTAAGTTAAGCTTCTTTTTTTTGTAAAGCACGCATATAAGTCAAATGTGATACTTTAGCCTCATTTACATTCGCTGCATTTGTCTGAGAACATTTCTGTTTTATCATAAGTTCTATTGTTTAAATCCTGCCAATATACAAATGCTGCAACTTTTCGGCTATCACCATCACTATCCTCATCGTTTGGACGATAATCATTATTTATTTCTTGCTGTGCCTGACCAGCATCACCTCTTTCGTCTTTTATTGAACAATTAGGAAACATCAATGATATCAAAGCTTGTTTAACTTGAAATTTATCAATCGGAAAATCTTCAGCATTAGCACAATCATAGCCCCAACTCCTCCATCCGCTATGTATTTTAAATATATACCCTCTTCCATTTCGCGTATAATATCTCAAATTCCAGCCTTTAATTGCTTTGCCCGAATGTGTAGTCTGACATAAGTCATATATTACATTCTTATTATCAATTTTATCTATGTTTCCAGGCTGTCCACTGTTCAAGTTCGAAAATTCTATAAATTTATTGATGTTTATGCCAAACAAAATATAACCTCTTGCTCTATTTTTTTCAGATCCTCTCACTTCTGTCGGCAAAATCCATCCGTGCATACCGCCACTGCCTGCAGAGCCGGCTATACTTTCTGAATATGCATGACTGATTGACGTAACTTCCTCAGAATCTGATTTAGTAGTGCCATAAGTATAAACCCAACCTTTAGCGCCTTCCTTGCCGCCCACGCCGCCGTTGCCGCCGTTTACATTGGCTGTTTTATATGCAGAATTGTAGTTTTCAATTCTTCCATTTGCACCAACGCCTCCTGCGCCGCCGTTGCCGCCGCGTCCGGGAACAAATATTCCTCCTTGGACGTTAAAATCCAGGCCTTCTATATTGCTGTCACCCAATAATTTAATATTGCCGCCATCTACGCCTGCGCCACCAGCATCGCCATCCATTCCGTAGCCGAGTTGTGCATTAGGTGGTGAAGACGGATTGAGTTGGCCAAATTCAATATTCTGCATTTCATCATCAAATGGAAATTTGTTTAAATTAGGGGCTTTTCCACCACCTCCGCCAGACCATGTATATGTAGCCGTAGTGTTTCCTTTTGACGTCCCTCTGCGGCCATTCGCCGCCACAATGACGCCGCCTAAATTAACTTCCCCAATAACGTTCTTTATATTAGTATTGATAAACGCCGAGAGGTTTGTGCTTGCATTAGTAGACCTAATACTTGTAAACATGGAGATGTTTTCTATAGTTCCACTGTTCTCGTTTACTAGTCCAGCGGCATTGGAATTTTGTCTTATTCTAATATTCCCAAAGACATTTACATTTTTAATAGTTCCTTCATTTTTGTAAGCCACTGTCGAAGCATAATTTGCGACATTATTGTTTACTTGCGAAGCGAAGTTTGTATCAAGAATCATGCCGGTCTTTTCAATATTTGTAAATAATCCTTGATATCCCTTTCCACTTTCAACTAAGCTTGGTAGGACAAACTGATTGGAATAATATGAAAGAGTATAACCATTTCCGTAAATTTGAGTATCAAATCCGAATGACACAATTTTGCCTAAGTTGATATTTCTAAATAATATGACTGGATATTTTTCATCGTCACTCTTGTTAAAAGCCGCTATTTTTTTAGTCATAGAACCTTGCTGTACCCCTTGCAGCGTTAGCTTGTTATTGCCGTTTGGTTTATACATCCATTCTAGCGATTCAGGCTGATTATTAAGCTCATGCCCCTTTTCGTCATAGATAGTATAATCTATATCTCCATCAATGCCGTTTGGCGATTGACTTCCACTTGCGGGCATATTAACCGTGTCATTTTTCGGCATATTGTATAGAATCTCATCAAATGAAATGGTTGAATATATTGTCATTGTATCGACAATTTCGTCACCTTTCATCTCTGTAACTGTAGCGCTTGACCTAAACTCGCCACACAAATTGTAATAGAACCTATATCTATCCTTATCGGGGGCAGAATCCTTTATTTTTTGAAATTTAAATATTTTCATATAGCTAGTATACGTTGTTAGCTGCTTTATTGTATCTCCAGCCTTTGCAATAACTTTTCCATCTTTTACATAATCCTCTTTTAAAGTTTCTTCTTTCACAAAGGTGTAATCTTTTTCAAGCACTGAAGGGTCTGTCTCTTTTATAATATCGGCATAGGATTTATTAAAAACATAGACATCATCCTTTAGTATAGTTTCTTCTAAAATCTCATAAGTCCCATCTTCATTTTTTTTCATTAATGTCGTTTTACTATCAACTATTAAGCTTATATTAATATTGAAAGAGCTGATATTATCAATATAGTCTTTGCCGTTAAAATTATAATCAAAGAAAGGATATGCAGTAGCGCTTAATGTTTTGGTCTCAGTTTGGTTTGAAATTTCATAAGAAAATCTTTTGGCTGTTTCTTCAGCGTAGAACGTAGTTTTTGTAGAATCGCCGAAATTCGTTTCTACCTCGACATAGTAATCTTGTTTCGCGCTAATTTCTGCTTCTATAATTGTTTTTGTATATGTCGTTTTGGCAGTATAAGAGGCAGATATATTCCCTATATACAGCTTCACGCCTCCAAAGGTCTCTTCTAACACAGCTTTCAACGCCTCGGAGTACGTGACAGTATAAGTTTTAGCCGTATCAGTAGATGCTTTCTCTTGATATTTGTAAATATCGACTCCTTGGTATTTTGAACTTTCAAAACTGAAGTCTTCATAGTAATATTTGATATTAGCATCAATAATACCATTAGATGACAACGTTTTCGTTTCATAAACTTTAAAAGTTAAATCCTTACTAAAATCATCCAAGTCTACAAGTTGATATGCATAGTCAACGCTTATGTTTGCTTTTGCTTGGCTTTCATTTTGATTTGTCATTGTCAAACTAAATTTATTTTCCGCTCTGTTCAGCCCTTCAGTCAAAGCACCATTTGAGTCTTTTGACCAAACATTACCGTCAAAGTTTACATATCCGGCAATCCAATTATCGACATTTGTAGGGGATGTCCATGAGTAAGTAAGGCTATCGTATGTGAGAGCGATACTGTCAAGCTCTGCCTTGATTTGATTGATCATATCCAAAGTTATGCCTTCGGCTGTGAAAGTCAATACGCCGCCAGCTGCACTTGCAATTAAGTTCACGCCGTCAATTTCAATGTCATTCAACCCTGACCATGCGCTGCCGTCATACATATTATTTACAAAAGTCATAGCTTTGTCGCCGGTGATTGAAATGTTATAGCTAAAACTATACAAATCCTTTTCTTGGCTTGTAGAAGTATACGCCCATGTGCAATTTTCTAAAGTTAAGTTTGTAGAAAGTTCACTTTGAATGTCCGCATAAGCGTCTGCCGCCAGTTCGCCAGTATAAGTCAAAGTCAATAATTTGGTGTCTATATCATAACTGCACACAAACTCTTTTCCGCCTAATGTAACGCTGGTTGCAACTAAGTTTGAATCACTTAATATTTCAATATTCCCCAGTTTGATTTTTAATACACTTGGTATTTCTGGCGCTTCTCCGCCCTCGCCGTCTGCCGTTTCAATAGGCTCTACAAGCCCACTGAAGTCGGTTTTTGCCGTTTTGCTTACCGAGTTTACGTCTGACCTATTGACCGTATTTAATGTAATAGAATCAGTCACGGCCGAACCGTTGTCGCCAATAATTATGTTTCCGAAATTTTCAGATTCGTTATACTCATTGTTGTTAGGTGCTGAAATCTCTATTTCGCCAGTATTTGGATTGGTAAACGTATCATTTGTCGCACTACTATTAGAATATTTTATATTGATTTCTTGGTCATCTCTTCCAACAATATTGTATTTTACAGTAAGGTTCTTGTCAGCGAAATCTGATGGTCTTAAAGCTTCAGTATTTGCATTAGCATTAGTCTTCAAAGTCAAACTTTTAATATTTTCGTCTTCATCTTTTACAACGTCAAAATATGTTTCTAAGTTTTCATTCTCTTGCAATATTACTACATTTGGTATATATTCCACCATATTATTGACAGAATCATAAACTAGATAAATAGTTTTGCCATTTAAAGACGCTTCCAAGATTTGCGTTCCGTAATATTTTACAGAGAATACTGACTCGTTTTGCTCATTTTTCGTCCATATGATACGCGGGATATAGCCATACTTTTGAGCAACATTACTCTGTTTTAAGAAGTTGAATAAATCGTTTTTGTCTTCAAACAAGATTGTGCCCTGAGGATATTCATCGTCAGTTTCATAGTAAGAATATGCAAGGTCACTTAAATCGACAATTTCTGTTATCTCTTTATTGAACTCAACCTTAATAATTGAGCTTTCAGTTATTACCTTCTTTTCGCTATTCTCGACATCCAAACTGTAGGCTGTAACATTTAGCGAAACTTTATTATCTGTGACCTTAATACTTGTTATGAAAAACTGAACAGAGCCGTCATCCGCTACACCGTCCAAAGTCAGGGTGTAATTCTCGGCTTTCCCATACGGCAGCTCTAAACCATTCAATTCAAAGGAATAGATTGTAGCATTATTAATTACACTTGCAATTTTGTCGCCGCTGAAATCAGAGGTTAAATACTTATTACCTTTTATTATTACGTCTCTATCTTTTTTCCATGGAGTTGGAGCAAGAATTTCTGCTCTAATATTTGAAAAATTATCACCCGTCGGAATCGTATTTTTTCCGAGTGCTTTTTGATAAACATCTCCATCATTATTAACAAACTGCTCGGCAACGTATGTCGTATAAGTTATCGACTTAGCGCTGGCGCCTGCGTTTCCAGTGATTTTTCGTTTAATCTCATCTTTCTCGTCGTTTCCTTGATCTAAGCCATCAATACTGTCAAAAAAGTTGTGCACGTAGGTAAAGTCGAAGTCTTTCTTTACATAGAATGCTGTCGGCATATTGTATTCATCTCGTGACATCTCAAAAATTCTACCTGCTAGATCCTCATTTATGTCGCTATATTGTGATTTTTTTGGAATATATATATGTCTCTGAAACCCGTTTCCATAACTTTTTAAATCTCCATATATGGATGGCGCGTTATATACAGCTTTCCAAATTGGCTTGTCCTTTACAAAACCAGCGCCATTTGCAATTATATCCGTAGAGGAATTATAATTATAATTATGATTATCGCCGTCTTCAGAGGAATTATGATTATCGCCGTCTTCGCACTCAATGGCACTTCCATTTTGAGCACCAATGCTATTTGCATAAACATTTATAGAGGATGTTTGATAAATGCCAAATGTTATCTTGTTATACAATGCACCAGAACTCGCAGAAGATTCGTCTTCTATTCCCCTCACTTCAAAATCTCCATTCTCTGCCAGCGCTTGTACTGAGCCTTCATTTATGCAGTATTGCACCCGGTTATTGTCGTTTTTTGCGCCTTTCATATATCCCACAATGCCGCCGGCATACTGGATTTGAGTTTCCTGTTTATTGCCTACATATACAAGTCCTGAGTTTAGGCAATGGTCTATATAAGTATTTTCTTCAGAACATCCTACAATGCCGCCGCCATAATTGGTTGAATTGCTATTTGTGGCTGCTGTGAAGTTTGCAAGCACGGAGGAGGTGTTATAAGAATAGAGGATTTTAGCATTGCTTGTCTGTCCGGCTATGCCGCCAACTTTTAGTGATTTTCCAGTTATAACAATTGGTCCATTATTTACGCAATATTTAATAATAATTGCCCTGCTTGAATCAATACCATTAACTTGACCGACAATGCCGCCATAGCTAGTGCTAGTGCCCTTAACATTTAGGTTGCTCATTATGCTACACAATGACGTGTGGCTATTCTCTCCACTATTAGCATCATCAATAACTTTACCTAACAATCCGCCAGCACAGTCGCCATTAGTAGTGAAGTTGCCAGATAGTGTAATATTTGAAAAGAATGAATTTGTCGCTTGATTAGCCAGAACACCGCTATCCTTTACCGTTGCGTTGAGGATATCAAGGTTAATAACTTCAGAGCCTTTTGCAAGGCTATTAAATAATGCACCGTAATACTTGGGGCCTATGTTATTTTTTGTTGTTTGACCAATATAATTGTATATTCTATGACCTTGACCGTCAAGAGAAATTTGCTTAGTTGGTCGTTTTTGCTCACAATTATTTTTTAAGCTCTCTTTAGTGTTTACCTCAACTAAATAATCCATATACAAATCATTGCGCAAAATTGCATTAGGATATTCCGAGAATGAATGGTTTGCCCAAATGCCAGCGTTTGGAATTGCGAAGAAATAATCTTGTACATACTTTGTTTCAGTTGAGTTGTTATTAGATTGTAAATTTGACGTTTCAAAGTGCGATAGACGGCTATATTCAAAAGACTTAATACCGCGGGCCGACTCTTCATTTGTTGCTGCATTATTACCTCTTTCAAAAAGCGAACTTAATTGCAAGTAGTTGTACTTCCTAGTTGGGTAACTATAATTGTATCTTAAATTTTGAGCCCAACCATTTCCATCTGTAAATATGCCTTCTTTTTCATCCCTTTCCAAAATCTGAACTGTGGTTTTTGCAATGCCATTTCCTTTGACTGAACCACCATTCACATGTTTGTCATAGTAAATTGAAGATTGAGTTTCAGCTTTTACATCTCTAAACATCGTGATTTTATCTGTACTTTCGTCTGCTGTCGTTGACGAAGTATAGTCATGCCATACAAGGTTTACCGTCGAATAGCTATTTCTAACGGTTACGCCGCCAATGCTGAAGCCATCTATGCAAGAGTCTATATAGCATTCTACAGTGCCTACAGCATAGGAGTGAGTAATTATGCCGCCCTTTGCATTTCCTACAACGGCTGCTGTTTGACCATTTTCTGCCGCCCTATAAAGCATATATACATCGGTCAAGCTTTCTTTGATAAGTCCGCTAGTCATTTGCCCGACAAGTCCGCCTAAAGTTAACTGTGCTGTGCCGCCTATATCCATGCTGCCTGTAACGCCAACCGCATAAATGGTTCCGCTTGTCATTTGCCCGACAAGTCCGCCGTAAGATGGAATTTTCTTCTCTTCTTTTTCATTAGATGTATCAACTTCAAACTTATTTGCAAGATTAGCGACGAAGCCAGAGATGAATGAGCATCCACTCATCTCACCTATGAAATTCGTATCCTTATTTAATTCGATGCTCATTTGGTAGGTTTCACCGATAATTGCAATATTATCTAATTTTGATGCAAATTGAGCATCAAATTTGATAGAGGAGCCGTCGTAATAATAATAGGTCATACCGTTAAATATCGCTTTATCTAAGCCTTCGTTTGAATCGTCAATTGTTTTTTCTAATTTGATAGGATTAAGTTTTTCGCCTTTTTTATTGTTCTCTCCTGTAAACTTTACATTGGATGCAATCTTTTCTGCCAAACCAGTTTTATTATTGTTGGCTCCTGTAAAGCCATCATGGCCAGTGTTATATCCGCCAGTATTACTTGTTCCATAAGGAATTTCATACCCCGCATCTATTGCTTGATTATCGCTACTCAAGCACACTGCATGATTGTAGTAATTATTTGAACATGTACCTCCGTCAAACTTAATGCTTCCAAATACTGCATTTATTGTATCTCCAGAATTAAGGAATTGATTGTTTATAGTTGTCAAAATGTAATTATTGGATATTCCGCCAGCTGTGACTTTCGCTCCGTTAGCGACAAGTCCACCGTATGTTAGATTTCCATAAGACGTCAACATAAACACATCACCATAATTTGAATTATTTTGCATGCTTATGGAGTAAATATTGGCATCCCCAGTTCCGCCCATATTACCAATCGTGCCACCTATATTGAAGTTTTTGGACGTTGCTTTAAATACCTTGATCGCTCCGCCAAAGGAGGTGTTATTAATTGCTATTTGTCCACTAGCAGCTTGTGCAGAGGTTTTGTTTGAAAGTGTGGTGTTTGCCACTATTCCGCCTATATTCGCGTTTGATGAAGTGTAAATTTCTCCCAAGAATTCGATACTAGTACTCTCACCAAGAGAATTATTATCATTGATTTTTAATCCGCCGAAAGTGCTGTCATTTTGTGTTTTTGTGATGCAATCTTGCGTACCTATAAGTCCGCCGATATTGGCAGTTTTCCCTTGTCCATAAAGGACAGCTCTACTTGTCAATTTGGCTTCGGCGCTTGCACTTATATTAGTTTCGTTATCCGCCTTGCCGATAAGTCCACCCATGTTAAGTTCATTTAAAGCCTTCAATGCTATGACAAAATTCTTAACAGCGTCTGATTGCTCGTTGAATGCAGCCTCAACAGAATTTTTGTATGTGAATGTATTTTCTGCATGTCCTATAATTCCACCGACATTTGCATTGCCTTTGACAAAGATGGCTTTAAAATCGTAGCCATTGTCTAGGTTAAGCTTGTTTCTATAATCATTTAAGTAGTCGTTACCATTTATTGGGCTTTCTTGACTACTCGCACTATCCGCCCCAAATTGAGTGCAAATATTTTCAATCTTAACTGGAGAAGTAGACTTTCCAACTAGACCGCCCAAATTCACCACGTTATTGGTCGGTTTTTCTTCATTATTATCAGTCGATCCTGTTTGAATAATGACTCGTGATTTTATATTTAAAGCGTTGATAGTATTAGGTTTTAAAGATAGTTCATCGCCAGATGAATAACTTCCGATAAACCCACCTACATTTAAATTGGTAACATTGGCTCCAATTATAAACTGAGTATTAGCAAGTACAAAGTTCTCTATGTCTGGGTCTGTTTCAAGAGTTATTCTTCTCACATAAGATGCATTCCCAATGTAACCGCCGACATTTTCTGCATTGCTAGAAATATTATACCTATTGCTAGTTTCAACAATGTTTCCTGTTCGCCATTGACTTGGGTTGTCTACATCATATTTATTGATTGCAATTTGCCCAAAGCCAATATTGATATTTTTTATATCTGTTTTATTTTCTTCACTTTCGATGTTTGTATTTAATATCACTGACCCAAAATAGCCACCTATGTTTTTTGCATTAGTAGCAGTAATCAAAGGACTTAAGTTGCTGTCGTTACTGACTGCACTTATTATGTTAATACCCTCAAAGTTATGATCTCTATTTTCATCGCCAGCGACGACTACTCCCGCAACTAGACCTACATTTGCCTGTGCGCTTGTATTAAGAAAAGTTTCAGTATTTAAAATATCTTTAATGTAAATATTCAAACCAACTATGTCTGAATCATTTATTCTTGAGGCAACTAAACCTACATCTGTGCCTTTTAAATTAATTGTGTTGCTTGCGCCGGATTCTTTGTTTGTGTAAAATTCCATAGTTACCGCATTCAAAGTACCGCCTTGCATGTTTCCATTTATTAAAGCACCAGAGAAAGAAGTTTGAATATCGCCATCTGTGCTACTATAGAGTGTAACATGGTTCCCTGAGCCCACATTATTTCGATTAATATATTTAAAGGTTACATCACTTATTAATAAGCCATCAGTTGTATTGTTAAACAGTGGCTGGTCAAGCACGATTGCAGGACGTTCATCTCCCCAACCATTTACAATGTAGGCTGCTTTATTTGTGGAGGAAACTTTATTTTCTCCATACTCGCCTTTTAGCGTGCCTTTAAATCCGTCGATAGCGCCTCTGCCATATTTAGCCATATATGAAGCAAGGTCGATATGCCCAACTTCATCCGAGTTTTCAGCAAGGCGTCCTCTTACACGAACTTCAATGTCTGGCTTACTTTCAATTGCATCAAAGAAGTTTGCTATAGAATTTTCACCAGTTTCATAGGCGTCAAGATAGATAAACTCAGGAACTGTCAAGGAGAATCTTATCGTTGGATAGAGATTACCCTCGCTATGGTTCCAGTTAGCGCGCTCCCACAAATGAGTTCCTAAGAATACGCCATAAGTGTCGTGATAGCCTATTTCTATAGATTGATAATTAGAAATGCTTGGAATGCCAAAGGTGTCGGCAAGTTTGCCTTCATTGTTGACATAAGAACCGTTAACGTCCTTTTCTGCAAGTGTATCAGCGCCTTCAAAGGCTTCTATTTTAACCTCATTTGCAAGATTCAGTATTGAAGTATTATACACTTTGACAGAGCCAACTGTAATATTTGGCCTAGCTTCCGTAGAAACATTTTCGTCTTGTATCTTTTCACGTGCTTGCATAAAGGTGATTACATCTGTTCCCCGGCCGCCATCAAAACTTCCTAAAATTGAATAAACGTTGATGTTATTGAAGGAATACTCTTCATTTTTCTCATTATTTTTCTCATTTTTTAATTGCTCGGCAATGTAATTCACGTCATATTCATAGTTGTAAAGCGAAACGAAATTAACTGAGTTTGCAGCTTTAATAACTATGAGAGAGCCTACTTCAGCTCGTCCAATAAAGCCGCCTGCAGCAAAGTTATCGCTGGAATTTTGTGCCCGAGTTTTTGCGCGAACATCACCCGTAGCGTAAACTTCATTGATATAATATTTGGTTTCTACTTCATCTATACCATCGTTGATATAGAATAAATCTGCTTGAGCCGTATTAACTTTTCCAATTAAGCCACCTACAAAGCTTGCATCTAAAGATATAACGTTAAGCTTTGAGTATGAAACCATAAGTTTGCCGCTGTTTGCCATACCAATGAGTCCACCGACAGCCACTTGAGATAAGTTTTTGCCAAGGTCGTCAGTTCTGAAAATGTTAACACCTCCACGATCAAGTGTAGTGTTACCGCTATAATAATTGGAAAGATTATTTTCGATATTCTCTTGAATGTCGCTATTGTACTGCGCGAAAGCTTGCATAACTGAGCTTAAGCTTTGACCGATTAAGCCGCCTGCGTAATATTTAGTTGAGGTTATTCGTGAAAGTACACTTGCCATTGTGTCATTCAAGATTATTCCGATGTCCTTTATATCGGTATGAGCGCCTGTGAAACCGAATAAACCACCCACCACTTGAGCCTGAACGTTGGCTGAAGTGGTAACGCGCAAACGTATAAGGTCGTTTTCAGAAATATCAATTTTTTCTTTGTAAACATAGTTTACAATAGTTGCTTCGCCATCACCAAAGATGTCTGCAAAGCCTATAATACCACCTGCATAGCTGCATCCATCTATTCTTGTAATAACGGACATTAAATTATTAGTAGATGTGTTTGTAATAACTGAATTTCCAATGTCATTTATTATAAAGCCACGCAAGTTAGCAACTTTTGAGGCGCTTAAAACATTGTTATCTTCGCTGCCGTTTGTAACAAGCCTGTGCGCTATGATGTTTGGTGCATCGACATTCACATTTTTAAATTTACTGTTTCCAAAGGCAAAGCCGCTGACGCCGCCTACAAAGTTAAGACCTTCTACTATTGCATCTTTGTCATTGGACATGTTTATATTGATGATGCTTGCGTCACGCACAAAGCCTGCAAGTCCGCCAACTAGATTGGTTTTCGCGCTTGAAACTTTTTTAAGTTCTATATTGACATTAGTTACAAGTGCAGAACTAACTGGCTTTTTCATATCAATGGATTCTATTGAGGCAAACAGACCAAATGAGAAATCGTTCTCACTTGAAGCAATAGAAAGATTTTTGATTGCAAATCCGTTTCCATATAGTCTGCCGTTGAACGCTTTTTTAGTAGATGGAAGACTAACTGTGTCATTGTCTTCTGTCAGAAGCTCAGAAAGATCTAAATCAGAAACTAAGCGATAAGTTCCGCTTACGCTGGATTCTGTGAAGTACGCTTTAATATAGTCAGATTTGCTTGTGCCAGTGACACTTACAAATTCTTGTGCAGTTCTAATTATAATTGGGTTTGATGCCGAACCATACATTACAGGTTGAGCATTACCGCCAACATACATTGTGGAATAAGGAAGTACATATCTACCAGGTTCTTCTTCAATATCTACGCGATATCTGTTAGAGAACGAGATGTTATCAGGTTCAATTAAGCGAGGTACTTTGCTTACCGAGTTTCCTCTTGTCCAAATGCCATCCACGCTGCTTGAGGTCGAACTAAAGATGAAACCATACATCTGCTCCTCATTTTCAAGAGTCTTAAGTCTTAACGCGCCTGTATTATAATTTTCCTCTGTCGTATCTAAATCAGCAGCATTGTTTTGACTATAATAATAGCAATTTATATATTCTCCGTTTGCAAGCAGTACACCTTTTGAGCTTACACCCGAAAAGTTCATCTGTGAATATTTTAAGCTTGCAACTTGCGATACCGATAAACTGTTTTCAATATTACCTTTATTGCTGTATACAAAACCAGATGCAAGATAAGATTGCTGATCTTCGCTTGAGTTGGAGATGAGAATATTTGAGTAAGTGTCAGAAATTGAGCCGTTATTTATTTCTACAAAACCAGCAATTATACCCAGCTTACTTTTTAAAGACGAACCCGTTCTTTCATAAACTAACTGGTTATTGCTTACGCCCTCTGCATAAGAGGTTAACACTTTTCCACTGTTATTTTTTACAAAGCCAGAAGTCGACATGCTGGAGCTGTTAGACTCGTTATACATACCAAAGTTTGCAATAAAGCTTGCTGCAATCGTTCCGCTATTGTCAATTGCAAAGCCTGCTATATTGCCTTGTCCATTGATATAGAAATTATTAAGATTTTCTTCTTCTTTAATAAAGCCTATAACACTTCCGTCACTTGCATATTTTGTTTCACCTATTGTGGTTATACTACTTCCTCCCACTCTGCTGTTCGTGATTGAGCCAGAGTTGGAAATTACAAAACCAGCTATTTGACTTGTCCATGTAGATGTATCTGTGATATATATAGTTTCCGAGGTGCCTTGACCACGAATATATTTTACATTTATTCCGCGATTATTACCATTCGAGCCAAAAGCCACCACTTCGCAGTTAGTTATAATTCCCTCGTTCGAGATGGCAAAGCCGGCAACTTGCACTTGAGTCCACTTGTTTGCAAGGTCAATTGTCATCTGTCCGCCATTTTGAAGATTTACTCTTACATTTTTTAAAGTGGTGGAAGCTGCGACGTTTTTGAATAGTGCAAGGTCAAGATTTTTTGTATTTGCAGGTTGCAAATTAAAACTTTGTATATTAATTGTATAGCCGTTTCCATCGAAACTTGCAATATTTTTAGTGTCAAATGGCGTATGCTCGGTAAGGGTCAAATCTTTCATCAAAATATAATTCTGAGGGTTGCCATTAGCCATTTGATAGAATTTTTCCTCGCTGTCAATCAGTAGCGGTGTATCTTCATCAGAATAAACTTGCACCTCGATGTTAAATAGGTATTCATATTCATAATAGTGATTGCCTGCCTGAACATAGGTCATAAGTTTGAACTGAAGTGGCGTTGCTGAAGGAGTCTGATTAAGTCCTTTAACGCTTATACTGTTTGAAACTTCATCATAATTAAATTCAAGGTAACCGCCAGCCGTAATGAAGTTTGAACCATCATAAATGCTTATCCATTGATCGTTACTTGCATGGAATTTAATCAATTGATACATTTTGTACGGTGTGTTTGTAGGATTGCCAGCCTCATCTCTTGTATAGTTGATATAATATTGAGAATCGGAATCAGCGAAATATCTATGCTCTTTAAAATATTTTATATTAGCTTGAATTTTTTCATAAGCTGCAACACTGTCTTGATTGCTTGAATCATAAGAGTATTCCTCTGGAAGAAGTGGATATTCAAAGTTTAATGGTCTGTAAATGCCTAGATGTGTAGTAAATTTATCATTGTCGCTGTTTTCAACCTTAATATTGTTGTTATCAATTTTAAAGTCCACGAGGTTGACAATTGCGTATGCATGTTTAACTTCTTCCACGCCATTGATTACACGTCTTACTGTGGCGCGTATATTGAATACGCCTAGGCCGCCGTCGTTAAGCGTGGCATCAACTTTAGCAGAAAGCTTATACACATAGACACGACTGCCCGCCGTTTCTTCTTCCTTAATCTTTTCGCTTAAAGTAATGCCATATTTGATATTTTCTGTGATTATGGAAGAGATTTCCATGTCATAATCATAAGGCACCACAATGCGAACTTCTGCCGTTTGCCCTTTTGCAAGTATAGCTGTAGAATGGCCATCAACTAAGATTTGAGGCTCTTGCATATAGCTTATGTTTAAGAAATACTTAATAAAGGTTATTGGCTCATTTGAGTTTGCTGCAAAGAACTTGATGGTAATTGTTAAATTTAAATCCTTTTCAATAAGGTTGCTTGCCCATAATTTAAAGTAAAGTTGTTGGTGATTGCTTGGATATACAATCAGCCCATTTTCTTTATCTTCAATGCTTGAAGATGTGTCTACATAAAATTTCTCATTACTCAATTTCAAAAAGTCAATTCTGAGTGCACCTGCTATGTCCGAACCTGAATACTCAATTGACAAGTGATCATAGTATGCGAAACTTGGGTTTATATCCACCTTTAAAATGCTGCTGCTGCCTGGTGCAAGAATACTGGAGGTGTTTTTATTTATAGTGTAGTATGTACGATTCTGGCCATCTACATTTCCGTATAAAGTATTTTCAACTCGGAAGTTTAAAGCAGTAACATTAGTAAACTCTTGGCTTGTAACTTTTATGCTGACGTCTTGGCTTACAACCTGCGCGTCAGAGGCAAGAGTCAGCTTAAAGTGCTTGTCACTATCGATAAGCCCTCTATAATTTTCGGTAACACTAACTTTTACTGTAAAACGATAGGTATATAAATTATTAACTGACGCTTGATTTAGGTTGTTTATATCCTCTAAAATCTCCACACGAATTTTATCATCAAATATCCACAAGTTCGTGTTTTCTTGATGTTCTATTGCTGTGATAGGCTGATCCAAAGCAGCATGCATCATGGAAAGTGATGGCGTCAGTTTGTCATCTTGTTGTGCAGTTTTTAAAGTAATTGTTATATCTCCAACAATAGATGGTGTTATGGCAACTTCGCTAACATTTCCGCCAATTTCGATAGCCCCCGCAAATGGAACAATGCTGTATTCACGCTTAAAGAATTTGCTTAAGGTTTGATTAACGCTGTCGCTATATCCGTTTAAAGACACAAAATGAGTAAACTCAGTTTTAACGCTATCAAAGCTTGCCGTATAGGTGAAGTTAAGCTTGCCAGTTTGTTGCCAACTTACTTCCGCCGCCCCTATTTCAAAAGGGTCTGTCTTTAAGTCAAAATCATTTTCTAGCATTTTATAATTATTGCCACGTGTTCCTAGTCTTATATAAGCATGTTCAAAATTATACAATACGGAAATTGACTTTCCTTTTTGAACATTCAATTCTTGTTTGTCTATAATAGAAACGTTGCTTCCGCTTCGTCTAGCTTCAAGATTGGATAAAGCGTACACTATGTCAAGATCTATTGTTTCTGATGTTTCAAAATTTTGTCTTGAATAGATTGTTATTCGTACTTCACCTGTGCTTTTAATAATTAAATTACGTCCGCTTACTTGCAAAATTCTGGAATCGCTGCTTGATATTACAAGAAGTTTGGCATTTTCCTTTCCAAAAAGTTGTGCGAAAGAGATTGTATTAAGGCTTTCAAGTTCTATTCTCTCTTGTTCATTCATAAGTTCATAATCGTATGTAGGCACTCCGTAATAGAATAGTAAACCCCTTTTTTCGCCATTTTGTAATGCTTTATAGTAATTGCCCACTTGAGTTACAACTTTTTCTGCAATTTTGAAATCTTCTACGCTGCCTAAGGCTTCATCTTGATAGAAATTTAAAAGATGCGCTTTGCCACCGTTAACATAAGAGAGGAAGCTTTTTCCACTTGAAATAAACGCACTATTCGTTGCTGTGTCTGACGCGTTGCCGCTGTTATTGTAAAACTTTGACACGTAACCATTTTCGTCTTCTACGCTTGCATCATAATAAGATATGTAACCAATAAAATTTAAGTAGTTGCCATTGAGATCGCCCACGGGATCAAAATTTCCCACCACAGCAAAGCTGTTTTTAAGGACAACTGACGCTGTAGCATTTGCGATGATAGCGCCCACGGAATTTTCCGCTCCTCTTAAATTGCTTTGAGTAGCATCTTTTGAAAGCGTATAGTCATAGATAAACACATTTTCAACTTGACCGCCGTTATACTGGCCAATGATTCCTCCGACATACTCAGCACCAACTATTGAATTGCAGTCTTCAGCGAAATTATAAATTTCAAATCGCGCATTTTTTATTTGTCCGCCGTTATTTAGCCCTACTATTCCGCCTAAATTTCTTTTTTGACCGTCAGCAAGTGCCACCGTTGAGGTCTGAATAATATTCAGCCCTAACACTTTAACATTATCAATATTGCCGCTGTTTTTGCCAGCGATGCCGCCCACAAACTGGTCGTCGCTTTGCAAAGTACTTGCAATAAACCCGTCTTTGACAACTTGAACATCAATGCTTACATTAATAATATTGCCCGAGTTGTTTTCAGCTATAAAGCCGCCGCCTCGCACGCTGCCCATAAAAATTAAGTCTTTAATCAGTCCGCGATTTTCTTTTACTAAGCTTGCTCCTTGCAAGTTGATAGCAATATCTTGGTTATCACCAAAAATTCCGCCATCAAGGCTTTCAAAACTTGTCCAGTTAGAAAGATTTAGGCTTCGCATAACGCGATAATATTTATCAGTTTGAATTTTTTTAAATTCGCTTTCAGTGAAGATTCTGTATGCAAGTTCCTCACTAGAACCATTTGCGATAGTCACAGGAACCTGACAAATAATATTGCTAAAATAAATTGACTGCTGATTATTGTTAATGAAATATGCTTTATTAAATTCACTGCTAGTGTAAAACTCATAAATCCTACTGCTTTCAATGCTTTTTTGAACTTGCACACCGTTTTCTAATACATAGTAGGAAATTCTGTCTTGATTGATTGCATCTGTCGGAAGCACAAAGATATAGCCTTGCATTCCAACCTTTGAAGAAATAGATACTTCACCGTCTTGTCCAAGCTTTTGAATGTTTACAAAGTTGGAAACACCGCTGTTTCCGTTTATGTCTGTCGGAATATATGTAAGTTGATAATTTTTTACATTGTTAGGAAGAGTACTGAACACTAAGATTTGAGGGGTCTCTTCTCCAACTTCAAAATAGAGTCCTTGCGTTTGATAGTTTTCCCAAGTTACTTTTTCCACGCGGTCTGCATTGATAATTCTTACAGTTACAACGCAGCTTCTGTATATATTATCTTTTAACTCGTCATTATGATAAGAAACAGTCAAATAGCTTGTTACGCTTTGCTGTCCAAGTGTAGAAAGCGCATTGACGGTAAAAGAAATGCTTGTGTCTGATAAGATAATATGTGAAAGGCTTAAAAGTCCATTATCAAACTCGACCGAATTGTTTCCTACAATTTTCCCCTTGAGAGTGTTTTGCGAGTTGGCTGAGCTGCTAAGTTCAAAAGAGTAATGCTCAAGGATTTTGTTATATGAAAGTGGGAGGTCACTAAGACGTATAGTCACTTTTTGTATAGTTTCATCAAAGTTGTCACTGCCTACTGAATCGTATGCATACAATTCGCTGTAGGATGGAGATGGAGTAAATTGACTGGCAGCCACATAGTTTTCCACCTTGATAATTCTTACATAAGTAACTTCACTTCCACTTTCGCTTAATCCTCTGAAACTAATTACGACATAACTATGCCCAGTATTATTTGTAGTGATAAGCGAGTTTTCGCTCATGGAAAGATGTGTACTTTTTGTCGCGTTTGCAAGTTGGAAAATCGCATCTGCACCTAAGGAATTAAATATATCAATGGTATAACTGTCATCTTCAGCTTTAAATGTCTCATAATCCAAATATTTAAAAGATACTCGGCGGTCAGCATAATGCCCATTTACAAGATTGGTAAACATTTCGATAGGTACAGATGACCCCGATTGAACCAGCAGATTTGACAAGCCGACAGCATTAGAGTTTGCCTGAATTAACCTCCCCTCTGAATCCACTACATACAATTGCCCTTTATGTTCAGACTTTGTCACCGCTGAAGAGGAATTATCATATTCAACTCGTGCCTCCGTTAAAGGTAAAAATAAGGATACATCAAATTCTTCACTAGATAGTCCATTTCTGTGTTTGATAAAATAACTGCATTCTCTTGTTACGCCTATGCTGTTTGCGTTGACTTTAAAAGTGATTTGGAAAGTTACATTTTTATCACTATGTGCTGTCTCCACTGGGTTTGAAGCGGTAAAGCCCTCTCCTCGAGTTTCTACATAAAGTCCCTCAATGGAAGTTTGCCCTTCAAGCGAGAAAGTCTTGGTAACTGTACTTTGTCCAGTGGTTGAAAGCATAACATGCGCATCGTCTTTAATACCAAATTCCAAATTCGCTGCAGACTTATATAAATTAAAATGCACATTTTGTACTTGTATTGTTTCATTGTCGCACGAAGTGAAAGAAACTTTAACGTCCGTCAATTGTGATGGCAAATTTGCATCCGCTAAAATATAAAGTTCGCTTCCGTAAGGAAGAGCACTGTCATCACTAATAAAAGTCATACCGCTGCCCGTATTTTTCATTCTTACAGGAGTAATAGTTCCTGTTTTTTCACGATAATAGAATTGCAAAGTGTTTTCATTGATTCTATAGCCATTAAGAATAGAGTTGCTTATAGAGCTATAGTCTACGCTTATTTTAAACTTGCCAGTGGCGTTTATAACGCTGGTTGGTAAAAGTTCTATTTGATATTTAGCTCCATACATAAACGCATAAGAAGTGTAGATTGTCTGAGTTGCAAAAGTAATATCTTGCCCCTCGTCATTGTAAATATTCATTTTGTTGACTTTTTCATAGCACGCAATTTTGAAGTCTTGTGACCGAACGCTATGATTGTAGTCGTTATAGCCCACTTCAAAATATGCGTCAAAGGTTGCATTAAGCGCTTCTTTGCCTTGAGCGGCCTTAACTTCGTAAATATAAGTTGTGTAACCTCCCTCTGATGAAACCGATTTTCTTGTAATTGAAATATTTCCGTCATCTTCAACTGTGGATAAAAACACTTTTGGCTCGGCATCCACTCCCGCCATGGTTGCAAACTTAAATCTTATGTATGCAGAATAATTTAAATCGCTGGTTATATTTGGTACAATTTGAATTTTTTGCCCTGCTAACGGCTCAAAATGCTGACTTTCGCTTGCGGAATATTCCATGGTAAGCGTGCTTGCATCCAGCTGTGCAATAATTGCCAAAGTAATGTCTGCTTCAATACCGGTGTCAGATACAGCGGTAATAGTTGCAAAGTCTTGGTTATAACTTGGAGAAACAAACAATTTGTCACCTTCAATTGTTATCCCCTCTTGACCTTCCTTTGGTTTGTATGTAATGTTTTTTCTTGCATTAATTGGTTTAATGTCCAATAGCTGTGCCGCGTTTAAGTTGTTCCATTGTCCGCGCAAAGCAAAAAGATTACTTTTACCATCTTGCAAGTCTTCGTCTTTTTGCGTCATAGAAGTGATATTGCTGTAAACGGTTACGGATATGACGCTTCGCACGCTACTGTCAAAATTGCTTGTGACAACTATTTCAGCATTGCCCTCTGACACGCCTTTGATTGTTATGACATTGGCACCTGTTATAGAATTATAAGCCACGGAGGCTGAGGCAATGTTTTCATAAGACGATGAAACTGACACTTTACCCTCATCAACGCCGTTGACTTTGGCGGTCACACTTACCTCGTGCGACGAGTCGTCATTCAAACATATCTCCTTATGAGTTTCATTAAGTTCAATAGAGATTTCGTTTTGTCCACACGCAGATAAAATGCCTCCTGTCAGAAGCACCATCATGCTTATAAATCCCATCCAAAACTTTTTCATATTTCCTCCTTGGGCTTTACCTAGAAATTGCCTATTTAATATAAATTAAATATAATAAAATTATAAAATTATAAGCAATAATTGTCAAATAAAA
>CAOQRA010000013.1 GCA_948512295.1 uncultured Eubacteriales bacterium | reverse complement strand
AAAATTAAAAATATAAGCATTTTTTATCTTTTTTATTAGTTTTTTCTTAAATTTATTTTAATTATTATTTTTTATGATTATTTTTAATTAATTATTGCATTGATTTTTGATATTTTATAATAAATTATTTTTATATTATATTTTAATATATATTTAAAATTATTTGATTAAATAAATTAAAAAGTGCTAAACTAATAACCAGAGGAAAGCTAATGAAAAAATTAAGATTAATTGCACTTTTGTTTTGTGCCATTATTTCTGGCGTGGTGCTTATATCATGCGGGCAAGGAAATAATCCGAGAGCAGAGTTTAGCGTAAAAGAGATTGTTTTGTCTAAAGCTGAAACAATCGACTTTTTGCAATATGTCAAAAGCGAAAATGTAAATAGCAATAATTTGCAAATAGAAATTGTACCATCAAATTTGGTGGATAAAGTCAATGATACCTATCAAGCTTCAACCCCAGGGCGAGGCAGTGTACATATCAAATACAACGGCAACTTGCTTGCAAGCTGCCCACTTATAGTAAAACAAAAATTTACTACGCCATCAAACATTAAAGTGGATGAGAATGGCGTTATAAGCTGGGATAAGGCAAGTGTTTATGACGAAGGGGCAGTTGTCACGGCTTCTAATTACATACTAAAACTTAATAATCAAGACTTTCAAGTTACAGGACAAAATCAATACTTGCTCACTGAGGCTGGCAGTTATGATATTCAAGTTAAAGCGGTAGGCAATAAATACATAGAAGACTCCGATTTTAGTTCGCCTCAAATTATAAATTACAATGTAATGCCTAGCATTAATATTCAACGAGTAGACCTTGGCACGTTTTTCGGTGGTCAAAATATAATGATTCGCTGGGAGGCAATCGCACATGCAAAATATAACATTGAGTATAATGGCTTTATAATTTCCCAAGGGCAAAGTGAAAATTATGTAGACATCAATTGTGGTGGGTTAAATGCAGGAGAAATTGCAAGCGTCATAATTGAAGTTTGCGATACAAATGAAAACGCAATGCTGAGTTCTCGTACAAGGCTAAATCTTAAAAAACTGGGCTTGCCATCTTTAAAGTACGAAAATGGGAAAGTGGAGTGTCAAAGCTTAACAGGCACCGAATCACTTATGATTCAATACATACTTGAAAACGGTGTAAATGGCGTTGTCGAGGTATTGCCAGAAGAATTTAAACTTGACGGCTTGCCAAGTGGCAGCATGCAACTTAATGTGCAGGCGCGAGGTGGCGTTAATTACAACGAAATTTATGTAAATAGCGATATTTCCAGTATAAATATTTATAAGCTTGAACAACCCAATTTTTACTATGAACTTACCGCTCAAGGGTTGCAGCTTAAGTTTAATAATCAAACTTACATAAAAAATTATAAAATTGTTTATGGCGAACATGAACTTGAACACAACGTCAGCCAAGGCAGCACTTTGATTTTGCCAATTTCCTCTTTTGACAAAGGTCACAATGAGGTAAAAATATATTCTCTCCCATCTTTTAATGATGGACAAGTATTGCCTTTTGAAGAATACGACAACGTTGTAAGTTCCACTCCACGAGTGGTAGACATATATGTTTTAAACAATGCGGAAAGCATCAGTCATACTATCAGCGATAAAACAGTAACTTTAACTTTTGCCGCAGTAGAATATGCGGATAATTATACTTTAAATGTAAATGGCACTTCTTTTAATGAATTTACTATAAAAAATAATAAAGTTAGCTTTGAAATCAATTTGGCAGAAATTGCACCTAATGAAAGTAAATATAACTTTGATATACAAGCGACACGCGAAGACAATATGGCTAAAGACAGCCACAGCACTTACACTTTGACGGTGCTTGACAAGACTACAAAAGCACAAGAGCAAGAAAATGGCAGTTTTATGTGGAACGCAATTGAAAATGCTGACTACAAATATCTTATCTACCGCGTAGATGCCGATTTTGATGAAACAAGCGATGCGTTGCCACAGCCTTTTGCACGCGTTGACAGAACGCAAAATACACAAATTGAAGAAACATTAGACTTTGGATATTATTATATAGAGGTTTATTCTATTTCCCAAGGTGGGCAGTATTTAGATAGTGATTTCTATGATGCAGCTAATATTCTTAAATCAAAATTCTTTGTTTACAAACAAATAGAAAGTCCAGTTTTTGAATTTACTCAAAAGGATAATAAATATGGTTTAAACATAACCAAAGTGGATAATGCTCATAAGTACACAATCTATATTGATGGAGTAAAAGAGGGAGATGTTTACGATAATAATCCGTCACTTAATACACTTGTTTACAACTTTGAAAATAGTTTTGCATCTGCAAAACAATATGAAATATGCGTGGAAGCTAGTGCGGGCAGTAAATACGACGGCACCATTCATACTACGTCAGAAAAGACTACTATTTATGTGACAAGGCTAGCAAAACCAAAATTCTCAGTCAGCGATAAACAATATTTGACTGTGGAATGCCAAGCTTATAGCAACGGTGTTATTATAAAACTTGGACAGCAAGTGCTAAATACTGAAAATCAAATGGGCGTTGATTTGCGTGGATATAATGATGACTTTATATTAACTATTCAAGCTTTGCCGCAAGAGGGTACGAATACACACTATTATTTAAATAGCGCAGAGTATTACTATAACTTTAAACGCGTCAGTGCACCAAGTGCAATAAACTATAATACTGGTATTTTGAATTTTACTTCTGTCGACCATGACTTAATTGAGAATTATTTAATCACATTGACCTTAGTTAATGATATAAATGGAGATTATGAGGAAGTCACTTCTTGCCTTGACGTAAACTTTAATCTTGCACAATTTATTCAAACTAAACTTTTGTCCACACTTCCAAAAGACGAAGCTTTCAAGTCGGCTTATCAGCAGTGCCAATATATAAAAATAAGTGTCAGCGCATATTCTTTTGGATTAAAGCGCGTAGGAGAGAATGATGTCTTCCTTTTGCCATCTGCACTTGGCACAACTTCGACCGGACAAGAACAATTGCAGCTTCATCAACTTGGCAAGACTAGCATAACTTTTGATACCTCTACAAACACGCTATCCTGGACTCAAGTAGGAGACAGCCAAACGCGTTATTCAATATATGCAAATGGCGCACTTATAAAAGACAATTTAATTGGCGAAAGCGCTAACTTAGATGATGTAGATTTCTTGGATCCCACCGAGATTTATGTATTTGCGGTTAATCCAGCTTATTTATCTTCCACAAATTCAAATTTGATTATTATTGAAAAATTAGCCAAAGTGCAAGCTGTAAATGTAGATAACCACAATTCTTGCATTCATTTCACTGTAAACACTTCACGTGTAGCAAAAGTGCTTTGTGATGGACAAGAAGTGGCAATAGGCGCAAATGGCTATGTATCCATTAATTTAGAGGGCAATACAAATTTATCACTTAAATTAATAGCAAAAGAAAGCGTGACTCAAGCTTCTAAAACCTACTATTACATTGACAGCGAAACAATAGAATACAACTTTAAAAACCTTAATTTATTGGATTTTAATTTGTCGCTAAGCGAGGGACTTTTGTCTTGGAACGCTCTTGCAACCGACTTTACAATGCAACCTAGTCCACTATCCTACAAAATTCAAATTGATGGCGAAAATGGTCAAGCTCAAGTGATTGAGGGGCTTAAAACTTGCCAATACAATTTGGATGATGAAGTGCTTTATAAACTATCCATTGGTTTATATTCTTTAAAAGTGGTGGCAGTGATTGAAAATTATACGATTGATGGTGGTGCGAACTCCATAGGCTATTATTCAAGTAAAGAAAGTAACGTTTTACAACTTGAAAAACTTAAAACACTTGAAAATGTTTGGCACGAGGTCATATTAAATCAAGATTATCAAAAAGAAACTGATAAACTTATAAAAGCCAATATACAATTCAAATGGAAAGATATTTGGTCGGATGTGCAAAATATAAGCTTTAATATTACCATAAATGATAGCACTTTGGCAACTGCTATAAAGAATGGTGACATATTTGAAAAATATAATTTAAGTCAAAATGAAGATGGAGAATACATTTTTACGATTTCTCAAGAATATTTTAAATGTGGAGATAACAAAATCTCATTGGTGGTCAATGGTGACAATAGCATAACTTCCAATGTTTATACATATTCACTTTACCGATATAATAACATCTCCTCGCTAACCATTTCCGACGATGGCATTTTGCAAATAGAGGTGTCAGCGCAAGAGCAGCCAGGCTTTAATGTTTCAAATAAAATTAAGAACTTTATGGTAGGTGTAACTATAGACGGAGTGACAACCTATCAAAGTTTTAATAGTACAGCTATTAATATTATGACCCAAGAATTACTTGCTAGAGGCAGCGGAAATTATAGCGTTGAGGTAGTTGGATATGATCAGCTTGGACAATTCCTGGCGACTGAGCTCAAGGCAAATCTATCTGGTTATCGTTTAAACGGAATAAACAGCGTGGAAATCACACCTACTGGAGATATTAACATTTCGCTTTATAACGAAAACGAAATTGATAATGATATTAGATTTGTAGTTAGCTATACTGGAAAGATCTTCACCTTTGAGCCAACTCGAGTAAATGATAGCGCAATTTTTACTTATTCGATGGAGCAATTTATCAAGCTTTTATCGGTGCAAAACTTTGGGAAAATGCAACTTGCAATTTCTGTGCAAAAGCAGGGCGCAATCAATGCGGACTTTGTAAATTTAAGTTTTGATTATCTTCAAGAACCAACCGAAGTATTGTTTGCACGTGGAAGAGATTATGCAGAAGATTATATAAAAGTACCACTTTTGGAGCAGGAAAACACCACCTCATTTAGGATTATGATCAGCTATCTTACTGACGATGGAATTGCTCATAGTCTTGTTAAAACATATCTTGCATCCGAGCTTAGAGGATACTGGATTAATACAGAGGCGGGCGGTTACTTTGTTAAAGAACTTCCACCTAATATTGATGCAAGTCAAGTGGAACAATGCTATGCTCTTTTAGTCAATGATCTTGCGGCAGTAATTCAAAAAGGGCAACTGACAATCCGCGTAAGCAGAGTTGCAATGCAGGACGGCGGATATCAACAATACAACGGAAATGAAAAAACTTACACCAAACTTTGTACAATCAGCGGTATAACTCTTAGAGATGATATCTTAAGTTGGAATGCCTCAACCGAGCCAGAAGCCTTAGGTTATTATGTCTACATCTATTACAATAACGGAAATGATTACTTCCAAAAGGTGTTTGCACCGTCTGCCTCGCTTAACCTAATGTCAATCAACTTTGTACCAAATCGCGCTTATAGTTTAAGAATTGTAACTGTTTCTGTAAATGACAATGTGCTTGCATCTAATGTGATATATAATTCTAATAGTGAGATTACAAAATACAGTTCACCAACCTCATTGCAGGTTGAAGATGGTGTAATAACTTTTAATTTAGATGCTGTTAAAAACTCAGAATTATTAACTACCATTGAAAAGGCATATAATTCACAAGGACTAAGTAAAGACGAACAACTTGGTATGATAAATAAGGCGTATACTGACTTTTTCTGTTTCTCTCCAAGCAACATTTCTTCCTTAACTTTAAGATTGATATTTACTAAAGGCGGACTTAACTATATTACGAAAGTGAACCCAGTACGACTTTTGCCAGATTTAAGTAAACTTAGTTTTGCAATCAATGGTGGTAGCGGGTCGATGACGTATATTGCCGCTTTAGAGGGTATGCTTAATGGCGCACCAACTTCGTCGCAAAATGCTATTTTTGTCCGTCAATTGTACGATGAAATCAAAGGACAAAACGGAATCGCTACAAATGATATTTTATTTAATTCCTTTGCTTCAAGTGTAGCAGCAGGGCAATACGCACTTTCTGCAAGACAAGAGGGAGTGTCAAGATACCGCACTATAACAAGCGAACAAAGCGTTTCTATAGATGTCGCGGTAGGTGAGGCACCGTCGATTACGCTTTCGCGAAAAACCATCGAAGGCAAAAATCACTATTATCTATCTTTCTTAAGCTCGATGATAGCAACCTCTAAAGACGCACTTTTACAAAAGGCAAACAGGTATGTGATGTTATTAAAAAATGATAATAATAATTATTACTTTAATATCGTTTGCAATGAGGGAGAGTATTATATAGATGGCGTTACTGGCAGTGAAAACAGTAAGTTAAACTTGAAATTGGACAGCACTCCTTTGAATGATCGAGATAGTGTTATCATTGACTTCAGCAAGCTTTTAGCTTTAACCAATATAGTCAAAAGCAATTATTCAATGACGGTTTACACTTATGGAAATAGTTATACGATAAACAGCAAAACTGACGATAAAACTTTGACGCTGCTTGAAATAAATGCACAAAGTCTGGCACTTTCTAATGGTATTCTCACATGGCGTGGCACGGCTGGATATAACACTCAACTAATTTACAAACGGTCTGGGCAAGAAGTCGACTCGCCGAAGGAAATTACCTCCAGCAATGGAATGTTCGAATTAATTTTACAAAACAGCGGACTTTATGACTATGTTATCTTAAGCATTTTAGGAAGTGTAGGCACAAATAGTATGACCATAGATAGTGATAGCTATAAAATCGAAAATATAGTTAAGCTCAGCGCGCCAAATGTACAAGTCAATGCAAAAAACTTTGTGATAACAGATAATGTAGCTAATAACATGTATAATCCTAACGTGTCGTTTATGATTACAAATAACGCATATTCGGGCATTCCTTACACTTCTAATTCAAGCACTAATAAGCAGTTTGAGTATGTTGCAGGCGCTAATAGTCAGTACGAAGAAGATAAAGCTTCAATATTCTATTTTGCAAGTATGGGAGCGCAAAACGTATCCTTTGAAATAAGCGAAAAACAAGACGGTGATAGTGACTTTATTCTTACTCCTCAAACAGGAGAAAAATATCTTTTACTATCTTCTGAGTATACACAATTGCAAGCGGCACTTTTAAATAAAGTTACGCAATTTAATTTGAGAAATGGTGATTTTGAATGGAGCATGCAAGAAAACAAAGTGCTAACTTCAGACACTACTTTGATATATAAATTAATTGTGGAATATTATAAAACTGGACAAACGCAAATGAGCGTATCTCGAGAGTTCTATACCATAGATACATCTTTTGACACCTTAAAAATAGAGGATCCGGATAGCGGTAGTACATATTCGTATAAAGTCTATGTAACAACTTTGGGCATGGTTAAAGGTAGTGAAAGGGATCATGATATTGTCACTGTTGACGGAGGTTATTACAAATACGCAAGTTTGAAATATCAAGACGGAAGTTATTTGCTAGGCAGTTTGCAATCGCAAGTAAGCGTAGGGAATAACGCGGTCAAAGTGTTCAAAAAATCAGATACAGTAAGCTCTTTTAATATTGAAGAGGGATCAATTAAATTAACTACAACCACGAGTGGGTTATCTTGGCATCTTGTAGATAATGCTGGCAAACTAGTTAGCACTAATAAACATAATAACAATTATGACGAGGAGGATGGCAAAGTTGTAAGTTGCATTCAGCCAAAATTTGTTTTTGAAAACAATCCATATAAACTTTATGCTTATAATTATGGCTCGGATAATAGTCAGTATATTAAATCTAACCTTGTAATGCTTAAACTTGACAATGGCGAAAGTAATGTATATAAATTGCCTTCAGTTGAAGAAAATGACTTTACTATAGTGCGTGGCGAAAGTTCATATTTAGTTGACTTAACAAAACTGTATAATAATAAAAAGATTTTTGGAACTGACAATTATTATCAGGTGGAATTGACGATTCAGATAACTTTGGCTAATGATAGCAGGACTTATTCAACGTCAATAAACACGGGCGCAAGCGGAGCAAGTTCTAAACATAAGCTATATTTAATCATAGACAATGCTGCCGACCAGATTACGTTCAGCGGAAGCACTATAATAATTCCAAGCAAGGCGACTTCTATAAAGGCAAGCTTTAAAGTTTATAGTAATGAAATTACTAAATCGCATCTGTTTTTAAACGGAGATGTCACTATGTTTGACATTACGCCTCTTAGTTTTTCTAAAGATGACCAACTTGTTTGGAATGACCAGCTTAATCAATTTGAATGGACTTTACAAAAATCGCAGCAAGCCAAGCAGAATGAAGACGCTGCGCAGTTTAGAATAACCATAAACTATGAGGGGCTAGAAAGTGAAATTGCGGAAACAAGCGACTTTATTTTAGATAATAATGGTGAAAAGGTATATATCTATAAGCCTATGAAAATGGGCAAAATATTGAGTGTTCAAATCAATGCGAGAAAAAATTCTAGTGCGCTTTATTCACTAAATTCTTTAACCCTTAATCAAACAATAATTTATGACTTATTTGCAAGTGGTGATGGCACTATAGATAATCCATACATCATCGCCACTGCCGTTCAGTTTTCAAATATGCGTTTTAGAAATAGTAGTCAGTACTACTTTAAACAAAGCAGGCATTTACTACTTAGCGCGGTAAACTTTGCTTTTGATGAGGTGTTTTATGGAAACTATGATGGCGACAATTTGAATTTGACTTTCGTTTCAGAAATGATAGATGCCGATTATCAAACGACAGGGTTTAACCTTACGCAGAGCTTTGTGACCACGGCATCACCACTCCAAGTAAATTTTAATGATGCTTGTGCTGTATTTAAAGAACTTGCGAAAGGAAGCACTATTAAAAACTTGAAGTTGTATTTTGAAAATAACAGATTGATCAAATTTAACACTATGATTTCTGGACTTTCTTGGATTAATCGAGGGCAGATAGAAAACATAGTAATTGCAAGTGTGCAAAACGACATCACATTTGCGCAAAGTCAAAACCTTGCTTTAGCGCAAAGTGGAATTGCGGCGGTAAATTATGGCACCATTATAAATGTGGCAAACAATTCTGATATTACAATTAATGCTATTACAACAGTTGCAAATCAGCTTTATCTTTCGCCATTTGTAATCACAAACCAATCCGCTAATTTAAATGTGCAAGCCGTTATGCTGCGTTGCAATAATAATGGAAAACTATCAGTAAATGCAAGGCGCAGAAACGCTCAAATTAGAATTGCAGGAGTGGCGCTTAATAACGTCAATGGCAAGATATCTCAATGTGGAAACAATGCGGACATTGAAGCTGTGGACGCTTCATTAAAAGGAGCTTATTCAAGCTTTATCGCAGGCATAGTTTTGCGGTTTGATGGCGGAGAACTCAGTTTTAGCTATAACAAGGGAAATTTAACGTCTTCGGCGGTGACCAGCAATAATAGTGGCGGCGTTGCTTATCAGTTAAATAGCGGAAAAATAAATTCGCTAGTTGAAGCGTCTAAAAACTATATTGCCTTCTCTTGTAAGTCCAGCGTCAATAATATTGCACCAAGTTATTGCTATGCGGAATATCCAACCACTAACATTGTAACTCAAGAAATTAGCGCTAAGGTTTTGCGCTGTGACAACGAATATAGCCTTGTAATTGTCAAGCTTGACAATGGATATGATGTTTCAATTAACAAAGTATAGTAATTAATATTATTTCAGCCGAATAACATACAATATGAAAAAAATCGCGCTCTTTATGATGATTTTGACATGTTGTATGTTTTTTGGTTGCGGAAAAAGCAGCCCATTATCTAACGAATTTATTTTATTATCAATTAGTGATAGCGGAACTTATGTAACGCAAGCTTTATATTTTAGCGTGGGCACTAACAAATTAAAAAATCAAGGCTTGAGTGAAGAACAAATCGCCGCTTTTAAAAATAAACTTATAAAAAATGTTAACATGTTTCATGATGAGTTTTATATTAGTCTCATTCTGGCATATAATTCAAACCCAAATCCGCTTTATCAAATAGGCAAAGCTGTGGCAGTAACGCAAACCGCTTACAATGAAGAAAACGATTGTGTAGGCTTTACTATACTTTTTAAAGACAAAGCAACTTGGAGTTTTTATCACCCAACTTCAAACGAAGAGGTGGAGCCTAATTTTGGCTTTATGATAACTGCATCAAGTACTGGGAATTTTCCATTCGCTGAAAATATTTCTTCCTTAAATAAAACGGTAGGACAAAGATATATGGACGCTTATACTAATGCCTTAGAGGGCTTAGAAATAGTTTACAGCCCAGACTTTGTCTATGATTATGCTACCTCAAATCGTGCGCTAAAATCAGACAGTAATTATTATTTAGAAGACCAACTTTATCATCATATTTGGCTTAAAAATCAAAATGAATACAAAGACAGTACTATAACTCTTTATATAAGCCAGCCTAATCGAGGCTTATGGATGTTGACTTTTGTATTGGCGACTTTTGCTGCCTTTGGTTTATATTATCTTGTGATACAAATAAAAAAGCGTAAAATTAAATAAAATTTATAATTTTTTCTCTTCCTTGGTTGAATTTTAACTTATTATGTGGTAAAATAATTAAGTTAAAAGGATAACGATTATGAAAAACGAAAAAATTAGAAACATTGCAATTATAGCGCATGTAGACCATGGAAAAACTTCACTTGTAGATGCTCTTTTAAAACAGGGCAGTGTTTTCCGCGATAATCAGGTTGTGGAAACACGCATTATGGACAATAACGCGCTTGAAAAAGAAAGAGGAATTACAATTTTATCTAAAAATTGCTCTTGCATTTTTAATGATGTAAAAATTAATATTATTGATACACCAGGACACGCTGACTTTGGAGGCGAAGTGGAACGCGTGCTTAAAATGGTTGACGGCGTTTTGCTTGTTGTGGACGCATATGAGGGGCCTATGCCTCAAACACGTTTTGTGCTTGAGAGGGCACTTGCTTTAAAGCTTAAAGTTGTAGTTGTAATAAATAAAATTGATAGGCCAGACGCTCGCATAAGTGAAGTTATAGATGAAGTGTTAGAGCTATTTATGGACCTCGATGCTGACGATGAACAACTAAATTCACCGTTCGTTTTTGCGTCTGCAAGAGCGGGAATTGCGTCCTTGGATAAAGAAAAGAAAGGCGAGGATATGAAACCGCTTTTTGAGAAAATCATAGAGCATATTCCAGCTCCAGAGGGGGAGGAAACTTTGCCTATGCAAATGCTTGTTTCTTCTGCGGAGCATAATGACTATGTAGGTAAACTTGCGGTAGGCAAACTGACACGTGGTAAATTGTCAGTGGGGCAAAGCGTGGTTCTTTGCAACTATCATGACAAAAGCAAACAAGTTCGCAGTAAAGTTGTAAGTTTATTTGTATTTGAGGGCGTAAAACGCGTGCCAGTTCAAACCGTGCCTATTGGTGAGATTGCATGTATTGCGGGACTTGAAGATGTGCAAATAGGTGACACCATCTGCGACGGCACTTCAATTGAACCTATAGAATTTGTTAAGATTGCAGAGCCAAGTGTGGAAATGACTTTTATGGTCAATGATAGCCCGCTTGCTGGTAAAGAGGGTAAATGGGTGACCACCAGACATATTCGTGACAGACTATATAAAGAGGCTGTCAAAGATTTATCGCTGCGCGTGCGTGATGGCGAAACTTCGGACACTTTCAAAGTATGCGGAAGAGGCGAAATGCATTTATCTATTCTTATAGAAAACATGCGACGCGACGGCTTTGAGTTTCAAGTTAGTATGCCAAAAGTATTGATAAAAATGATTGATGGTCAAAAATGCGAACCGGTGGACAGGCTGTTTTTAGATGTCCCAGAAGATTGTGTAGGAGTGGTCATGAACAAGATGGGAGTACGTAAAGGCGAACTCGTAGGCATGACACCTCACGGCTCTCGTATGAAAATGGAGTTTACAATCCCATCACGTGGACTTTTTGGTTTTAAAAGTGAACTTTTGACTGATACTCGAGGTGAGGGAGTTATAAATTCAATCTTCTATCGTTATGAACCTTGGAAAGGCGAAATTAAACGCCGTGAATATGGCTCGCTTATAGCTCATGAAAATGGTGACGCCATAGTGTACGGGCTTTACAACGCGCAAGAGCGCGGCGACCTTTTCATCGGTGCTGGCGTTCCTGTTTATGCTGGAATGGTTGTGGGACAAAATCCCAAAGGCGGTGACATTGTAGTAAATGTTTGCAAGACAAAACATCTTTCAAACTGCCGATCTTCAGGCTCAGATGATGCACTCCGCTTAACTCCTCCAAAAAAGTTAAGCCTTGAAGACGCCATTGAATTTTTGGCGGATGATGAAATTTTAGAAGTTACACCAAAAAGTATGCGTATACGCAAGATTATTTTGGATCATAATATGCGCCTTAGAGAACGCGGAAAAATCATGCGTGGGGAGATTTAAAATATGCCAATGATTAATCCACAAGAAAATAAATCCTTACACAGAAAATATAAACGTCTTATGTGGTTTATAGGGGTGGGCTTTGTGTTCGCGCTTGTACTTTGTTATCTGTTAATGCTTGCTGGGCTTCATCCTGTACTCAATGGGTTTATAATAATTTGCTGTGCGGGCGTAGGATATTTGCTGTTTTTGTGGATTTGTGCTAAAATTGATAAAAAGAAAGCGGCTAAAGCGGAAAATGATAAAACGCGCGACCCGTTTAGGCACTAGGAGGAATTTATGGCGAATGTAAAGATGATGCCTCATAATATAGAAGCTGAGCAAGCATTGCTTGGCTGTATTTTGATTGACAATCATGCACAGGTGGATATTATTTCAACTGTTCGTGAAGAGGATTTTTACTCTGAAGCTCATCAAAAGATTTTTGCAAGCATGTCAAAAGTCTATCAAAAAAGCGTGCCTATTGATTTTGTCACACTTTCAGATCAACTTGAAAAGGATAAAGTCTTAGATAAAGTGGGGGGCATTGAGTACATAACCTTTCTTACTAATGCAGTGCCATCAGCTGAAAACTTTTCCTATTATTGTGATATTATAAAAAGTGCCTCGGTAAGACGTAAACTTATTCGCGGTGGTCAAAAGATTATTGAAAATGCCTATGAGGAAGAAGACAGAACTAAAGCTTTATCCTTTGGCGAAAAAGAGATTTTTGATATTGCTGAAAAAGAAGAACGTTCCGCTCTTGAACATGTCGGTAAACCTGGCGGAGCTATCCAAAATGTAATTAATGCATTTGATAAAATTGCAAAGGATCCTTCCTCAATCACAGGAATTCCCACAGGGTTTAAAGAATTTGATGCGCTTACAAATGGACTTCAAAACAGCGACCTTATCTTGCTTGCTGCACGCCCATCAGTTGGAAAAACCTCTATGGCAATGAATATAGTTGTCAAAGCAGCAATGGAAGGAAAGAAATGTGCCGTGTTTAGCTTGGAAATGTCACGCGAACAACTTGTGCAAAGGGCGATTTGCTCGCTTGCAAAGGTCAGCATGGCTAAGGCGCTTAATGGAACAATGTCACCAGAAGAGTGGCAACGTATCTGGGCAGCTTCTAAAAAGCTTGAACAGAGCGGCCTTTATGTAGACGACTCCAGTATGACAACCCCTGCCGATCTGCTTTCAAAGTGTCGCAGACTCAAAACTAAAGAGAATGTAGACCTTATCATGGTGGACTATATCCAGCTTATGACAAGCGGAAATCGCCGTAATGAAAATCGTCAGCTTGAAGTTGCAGAAATTTCGCGTACTTTAAAGATTGCGGCAAAAGAATTAAATGTTCCAATAATTGCTTTATCTCAGCTTTCTCGTGCGGTGGATGCAAGAGCGGGCGACCATAGACCACTTCTTTCAGATTTGCGTGATTCTGGTTCCATTGAGCAAGATGCCGACATTGTTTTGTTTCTATATAATCCAGAAAAATATAATGATGTGCCGCATGAAGATGAACCTGGCACAATCGAACTTATAGTTGCTAAGCATAGACGCGGCAGCACAGGCACAATTAAGCTTAGGTGGATTGGCGAGTACACAACTTTTGTTAATTATGGGGAAAAAGTTTTGCAAGCTAAAAAAGAAACTCCAAAAATGGAGGAAACACAAGTTGAGCAGGCATTAGAAGAAGTAAATGTGGACGTTTTTGATGACTAAAGGAGGAACTAAATATGGCAAAAAAGAACAAACAGCCTAAAGAGAAAAAGCATCTCTCTAAGGGCAAAAAGTGGCTTATAGCACTTTCCATACTTGTGCTTATAGCAATAATAGTTGTAGTTATTGTCGTTTTCATTCCGAAAAATGTAAATGATGTCAAACTTCAAATTACAGCACAAAAAGAAAAAGTCTTTTTGCTTAATGAAGAGGATAACAAGCTGTATTCTAATTTTCAAACTAAAATAAACGCAGATGCTAAAGAATTTTCTCAAGAAGTTATTGACGTAAAAGCAGTTGTAAAAAATATCAACGTCGCATTGGATTTTTATTCTAGTCATATAGCGTTTGCTCAAGATAACAACGTTTTCCAAGCCGAATATAAAACAATCACCAATGGTTTTAATGATGCAATTAATTATGAAAATTCTATAATAAATACTCTTACCGAGGTGGAACAAAAAGTAGATAAATACTCAGCTACTTATTTGACAAGTGCTTGGCGAGAGCTGAAAATTTCTTTCAGCGGCTATTTTAAAGCATATTCACAAGTGTTTGAAGGACTTGGCAAAGTGTTTGTCGGTTGCCTTGGACAAGGTGTAATCAATAATGACTTTTCTAAATTGGTAGTAAAGACTTTACCAAGTTATTATAATGAAATAGCGATAGACATAAGTAAATCTTCTCAAATTGTTCAAAAACTTACTGCGTTTACAAATAAATATCTTCTCACTTCTAGCCTAATTCTAAATTATAATTATTCCACCACACTTCAATCCAGTGTAAGACAAATTGATAAGTTTGAAAAACTTTATAACGCGAAGTTTCAAGACGTAATTAAGACAGCTGCGACTTCTGATTTTACTTTTGCCAAACTTGAAAATGATACTGAAAATGTGCTTGAAAATGTAAAAGTATTCTTAAGTGGAGGGTTGAGTGCATGAAAAAAAGTAAGTTTATAAGCATCATTTTAGTTGCATTCTGTGCATTTACAGCTTGTTTAATGTTTGCATGTGGCGGCGGAGTTAGTTCAACTTCCATTGATAAACTGCCAGAAGTGATTGAAATGTTAGATAAAAATGACGACTTATTCAAAAGTGGCACAGTTGACGGTGTTGCTACAAATTTTCGCATTGCTCCTTTGAACTCTAATGATATGCAATACAATCGTTGTTTTGTAGTTGCAATTAATTATATCAACAAATATAAAAATGACGTGACCAAGCTTAAAAATGTTGACATTAACGGCAGGGCTAGAGAGGCAATTTCCAAACTTGAGCAAGACCTATCTTTCCTGCGCATAAGCTATGATAAACTTGTGGCAGAGCTGCAATGCCTTAATAATTTTGATATGGGGTCAGTTTATATTGGAGCTTTGCAGCAATTTCAAGTGGTTGCTACAGAGTTTATTGATTATACCTATCAAGTTGCTTTTTCACTTGGCGAAATTGAAAGATACCAGATAGTTAATTTTGATAGACTAAAATCCAGCAAGATAACCTTGACCGACACGGAGGCTTTAAAGGATTATTTTGCATTGCAAATAGGCTATGACTATTTTAAAGTTTTAATCAAAAGTTGCAATTCAATAAATTTCAAAACGGAATTAAATGGATTAATGTATATAGCAGAAACCTCATTATCAACTTTTATGTCCACTTATATGGCTGCGACAAACTATAAAAACTTGGCGTCAGAGCCAGAAATTGTGGATGGCAAAGAAGTTTATAACAATGAAAAAATTGTAGAGCTTTTTGATAATTTCTCTAGAATGCAAACAGAGCGCAAGGTTCTTGATGATATTTTCAGCAAATTCTCACTTTATAACTTTGTTAAAATATATGATGCAGATATTGAAAAATTAAGCAAGGACATGCCGTTCGCTAATCAATACTATGAAAGACTTTCAGAATATTATGTTATGCTTAGTACGTATACTTCATATTTAAAAGCCAGCTTATTAAATTAAAAGGACAATTATGGATAAAAGAAAAATAGCAGATTTATTATATCCAAACATCACGCAAACACCAGAGGATATATTTAAGAAATATCCACCTCGCTCGCTAAAAGAGGGCGAGGTTGTTTCTCGTTTTGCACCCAGCCCAACTGGCTTTATGCATATAGGCGGTTTTTTTCAAGTTTTAATTGACCGCTCGCTTGCAAAAAACAGTGGCGGAGTTTTCTATTTGAGAAATGAAGACACCGATAAAAAGCGTCAAGTTGATGGTGCAATGGACATTGTCTTTGAAATATTGGATAGATTTGACCAGCAACCAGATGAGTATCAAAAGGTTGGACAGAGTTCAGTCGGCGCGTACGGACCATACATTCAAAGCTTACGTACGGACATTTATCAAACTTTTGCAAAGGACTTAGTCGCGCGTGGAAAGGCTTTTCCGTGCTTTTGCAAGAAAACCGAGGGAAAAGAGGAAATTCTCAAAGCTAGAGAACTAAAATTTAGCGAAAATGACAGTAATGCAGAATTTGACCCTTGTCGTGATTTAAGTTTTGAAGAAGTAAAAAAACATATCGACAATGGTGACAATTTTGCAATTAGACTTAAGACTCCAAATGATGGCACTCATAAAATGAAGTTTACAGACATTGTCAAAGGCGAAGTTGAATTGCCAGAAAACGCTAAAGACGTCATTTTAATCAAAAATGACGGCATTCCGCCTTACGCTTTTGCGCACGCGATAGATGATACGCTTATGGGTACAAGTATAGTTGTGCGTGGCGAGGAGTGGTTTACTTCAACCCCAGCGCATATTGATATTTTTAATGCGCTTGGCTTTAAGCCTTTAAAATATTATCACACTCCTAACATTTGCAAGATTGATGAAAAAGGTGGCAAGCGCAAACTTTCCAAACGTAAGGACCCAGAAAGCAATATGCAATATTTCTTTGAGGAGGGTTATCCGACTACATCAGTCATTGAATATCTTCTCAACTTGATAAGCTCAGCGTTTGAGCCTTGGAGAGCAAAAAATCCTGACGCGCATTACAGCGATTTCAAATTCGGGATAAAAGATATTACAGCAATATCTCCGCTTTTTGACTTTGATAAACTAAACGACATTGCAAAAAATATCATTGCTAAAATGAGTGCAGAAGAAGTGTATGATAACTGGTTAAAATGGGCGGAAGAGTTTAAGCCGTCCTTGGCGGAATATTTAAAAGCAAATAAAGAATATGCAACTAAGGTGCTATCCATTGACCGTGGCGGCGCCAAGCCAAGAAAAGATATTTATAAGTACAGCATGATTGAAGATTATTTTTCGTATATGTTCCATGCTCCAAAAGAAAGAGAAGAAGTTGACAATATAGACAACTACAATGAATTTTTGTTTGAGTATAGCAAAAACTTTACACTTCCAACTGAAAAAGATGTTTGGTTTGCTGGCGTTAAAGAGGTTGCAGAGAAACTCGGCTATGCGACAGATAACAAACTTTACAAAGCAAATCCAGAAGCTTACAAAGGCAATACTGCCAAAGCGTGCGAGTATATTCGTTTAGCCTTGACCGGCAAGAAAAATTCGCCAGACATTTTTGAGATTATGACAATTTTCGGACAAGAGGAAACTTTGAGAAGATTGAGAGGGTAAATTAATGACAAAAGAACTTGAGTTTTTACTTAAAATAGTAAAAGAAGCAGAACAAATACTTAAAAATGACAAACATGTAAAACGCAAAGTGGGAAGCTCAGACAATGATTTAGTAACAGATAATGATATTAACATTGAGAAGTATTTAATTTCGAAGATTAAGCAAGAATATCCCAAATTTGATATTGTAAGCGAAGAATTTAATTTTAAAAATATGGCGACAAAAAATTGTTTTATTATTGACCCTATAGATGGTACAATCAACTATGCAAATGGATTACCTCTCTATGCAATTCAAGTGGCATGTGTAAAAAATGCTAAAACGGTTGCGAGTGTCGTTGATATGCCAGAATTAAACTTTTGCTTTTATGCTGATGTCAATGGTGCATTTTTAAATGACAAACAAATTCATGTGAACGAAGTTCCCATCAAAAATGCCATTTATGACATTGAGGGATCATCTGTTCTGCCTCAAATTTCCAATATGTTTAAACACTCGAAAAGTTATAGAAAATTTGGAGGAGTGTGCAACGCTATGACTTTTGTGGCGGCTGGCTGGATTCATGGCGGTGTCTTTCTCAGTGATAAAGTCTGGGATTACGCTCCCGGAATGTACATTGCCAAGATGGCGGGAGCGGCTGTTGCGGATGAAAGCGGCTTTCATGCAGTTGCTATGAATAAAGAGTTTTTGGAATTGTTACGAAAGGAAACAGCTAAAAAAGAAAACAAATCAAATATAATTGTTCTTCATAGTTTAAATGGCGATACCATAAAAATGTGGGGGGGGAGTTGCAAGCAAGCTTTGCTGAAAAGGGCATAGAGGTGTTATTGCCAGAATTTCCTATTCGCGAGGAAAGTAGTTATGATAAGTTTAATAATATTTTAACGCCATACTTGCAGCAAGGCAAACTGAGTAAAAACACAATCGTTGTTGGTCATAGCATAGGCAATGCATATTTCATTCGTTTTGCTCGCGAGCATAAATTTGTGCCGAAAGCATACATTGCGGTTGCACCAGGTGCGGTTTATGAATATCCGTCAACTCGAAAAGATTACATTGTTGCAGTCAAAAAACAAGCATATTTACAGAAGATTGATTTGCAATACGCTAAGAAATCGTTAAAAAATAAATATTGTCTTTATTCCGATGAAGATGACAATAATATTGAAAAATTTACAAGATTTATCTCTGATATAGGTGCTAATGGAATACACTTGGACGGATATAACCATTTCGATGGCTATCACCGTATTTACAAAATTCCAGAGTTAAATGAATTGTTGTTTACATTAGTTTAACACTTTCTATCTTTACAGTACGTCTTTGTTTGATTTTCGATTAAATTAATATTGCTTGCAAGCGCGGAAAAGAAGGCGCGCAGCGTGCATAGATCGCTTGCGTTAAAGTTATTGGAAAGGCTTATTGCTATGCTTGACGCCAAAAGTGTGATTTCTGCAGGTGACATATTGAGTTTATTATCCATGTTAATTTTTACGCTGAGAGTGCGCAAGAGGTGTATATGAATTTTTTTGAGCAGGTTTATGATAAGGTTTGTGAAGTTCCAAAAGGCAAAGTTACCACTTATGGTGACATAGCAAAAGCGATAGGCTCGGCTCGCATGGCAAGACAAGTGGGCTGGGCATTGCACCAAAATCCTAAGCCAGGGATTATTCCTTGTCATCGCGTAGTAAATCGTGAGGGAAACTTAAGTGGAGCGTTTGCTTTTGGCGGCTTAGACGCTCAAAAACAGCTCCTTGAAAGCGAGGGCGTTGTAGTTAAAAACAATGCAGTTGATTTGAAAAAGTATAGACACACATTTTAAAAAAGATAGAAAAAGAGGCGGTTGCCTCTTTTTCTATCTTTTCTTAGTAGTTTTGGCAGTGCTAGATGTTTTAGGGGTAGGTTTAGTTACTTGAGTAGGTTTTGTTGAGCTTTTGGCTTGCGTTTTTGCAGTTGCAGTTGTAGTGGTGGTTTTTGTTTGAGGGGTTGCAAGTTTAACTGTGGTTTGTTTAGTTGCCGCTTTTTGTTCTGCTTTTGGTTTTTGTGTTGACGTTTTCGCTTGAACGGATGAGGTTTTAGCTTGGGGTGCCATTGTCTTTTGCTCGGCTTGTTTGCTTTCAACCTTTACACTTTGCTGCATGGAAGCTTGTTTTTTAGGCTCATCAAGTTTTTGTTCATTATGCTTTACTTTGAAAAGTTCGTCAAAGAATTTTCGGAAAGATGGCACTGTGAAATATAATACAATAAACACTACTGCGAATACGAAAAGTGTGCAGAATATGGCAAGAGCAATGCCAAGGGCACGTTCCTTATAGATATTTGCTGCATTTAAAAGTGATTCACCATATTTTAATGTCATATAACTTATTTCAACCTCCTTATCGTCGAGTGTTTTGATTTCGACAATGTGTTCTCCATCCTCAAGAGTATTTGATGCATATACTAGTTTTGAAAATGCATGTTCTTGTTCCAGATCGACAATTACATCGCTTTTGCCATCAATTGACACCTCGAATTTACCACTAGTAAGACTTGTGTTTGCAAAAATATTAAATTGAGTACCTTTAAAATTCATAAGTAGAATGTTTCCGCGCCCATTACTTACAACCGAGCCGCTTTCATTTGCCGTTTTAAAGCCGTCACTTAAAAATATTTGTTTTGCATTAGGTCGTATAGCTTGCTCTACTTTGCCCATGATTCCAGTGCTTAATTCAGCAATAACGGTAAATCCGTTTCCGCTTGCTGTGACTGCCACAAATTTAAAATATCGAGCATTAATTTTATCAAAAGTAATTGTAGCCACCGTGCCTGAATATTGTAGCGTTCCCTCTGATAAAAGGTTATATTCTACACCATCGAGGGAGGTGAAAAGTTGATAATCACGCACATAACTGTTTACGTTATTACGCACACAAACCTCAAAGAAATTAAAGGATTGCACGCTGCCCATGTCAACTACGAAATTATGTGGAAATGGTGTTTTGTTTCCGCCTGTACTTGTGTGATAATTTGTGCTATAACTTCCATCTATTAAAACATTAGGATTAGTTGCAGCGCTTGCCGCGATTGGTGCCTCCAATACTTGCCAGCCTTGTTTACTAATGTAGGTCTTACGGGAATAATTTTTGATACTTACAATGAATTTGGCTTCCCAAATATAAGTTTGAAGCTTTTTATAGTCTTCTTCGCCGCAGGAAGGAAGAAGCATTTCGCTTTGTGTGATATTAGAATAAGTCGTCGCGCCTGGTTTTTGAACACCTACAAGCAGATAGCCGCCTCCGCCAGAGTTTAATAGGTGAGCTGTAATTTTTATTACTTGCCCTTTTTTCATTTTAATAGAAATGTAATGATCGTCGGAGTAACTGCTTGTAATTTTGTCGATGGTGATATTATATATGTCATCGCCTTGCTGAATTTGGCACATTCCAATATCATCTACTTTCATAGAAAACTTATGGGCGCCGGTTTCTGTTGCTACATAGTTAAATTGAATTTTTACATAATCTTTACGTCTACCAGAGTTATAGTTATTTTGCCCTGGGGTGGTAGTGTAAGCTGTTGCAGTAGGTTCAGTTTGTTTTGAGTATTCAATTGCATCTGTGAGGTTGGAGGTGTCTACACCTTGCCAAACCTCGACAAAGGATTTATTGTAGTTAAATTGCAATCTGATTGGAAGCTTAACATATAAGCCATTGGCAAGTTTACATACAACTTCAAAATAGTCTTGTTCTACAACTTCAGTAGGGGCAATGTATTTGTATTTATGTCCCTCTAGATGTTCCAGCTTGCCAAAATTTGGTTTTGTAACTTCAATAATTTCAAATGGCTTTGTGCTTAAAATGTATTTTTCAAAGTCCATTTCCGTTTCAGACCCTGCGTCAAGGCGATATTTGGCTGCACTTTCGCTGTCGCCTACGCCATTTGCCCAGTAGCAAGCTATAGGAACAAAATCTACAAGGTTATCCATTTCCGTGCACTCCTCTAATGTAAATAAATCATTAGTTATACGAGCATGGTAATATTCATTTAAAAATTCTCTGAAGTCAAGGCCATATATTGTGCTTATACGATAAGCAAAGTCTGCACGACTATTGTTGGCATAGCTTCCTTGCTTAGAATAGGAATATAAAAATTCTACAAATTTTTGTGGGGAGAATTGGTGCATCAAGGTGACGTATAGTGAAAGCGACTGGAAATAGTTAAGATTATTATAATCTTCCAAGGTTTGAGGAATGTTCAATAGGCTTTGCATAGTTGTGTAGGGATGAGCAACTTCACCATGTTCAATGCCAGTAAAGCGAGGATCCATATTGCAAGTCAGCATATAGTTAAGTGATACCAGAGCATTGTTCCACACTTCGCCCTCTTGACTGCCACGCATGCCCCATTCATGACCATAAGTCATGTGATGTTGATGTCCAAGCTCATGTAAAACACCCCAATGTCCACGAATTTTAAAATTTTCAAAATCGAGGCAGCTGCCTAGCCAATCCTCGGGACATGCGGAATCATGTCCGCTTAGCGCAACTGCAAGTCCTGCAGGCACGTGTCTGTCAAATTTTAAAATGTTAGGATAATTGTATGCTCTGCCGTTGAGTGAAACATTGATTGCAAAGTTACTGTGCCACATGTATGCTGCTTTTACAATGTCGGCAACTGAACGAATGTAGAGGGACATTCCTACAAGTTGCCCATTTTCTGTGTCCACTGTACACATAACGCCAGGAGCATTACGAAGATATTCTTCAAAATATTCTTCGGTTGTTACACCAAGTATGAAATGTGGAGTTTCCACGCACCCAGTGATTTCAATTTCAACAGGTGAATTAGTGTTAGAACAAGATAGGTGCAGCTGTCCGCCATAACAAGAGCCGATTTTGTATTCCCTGTTTTCTGTAAAAGTCAGGTTGACACTTTGCACTGGGATTTCAGTATTTTGACTGTTGTACTGGCTTTGAATAGGAATATTTACAGAGTTATAGTCGGGATTTTCTTTTTGTGATTCAGCTATAAGAAGGGCATCAACCGAGTTATAGTATGAGCTTTCGCTGCCTCCCACAACCCATGCAAGCGTTTGCTGCAGGTTTGTAGTCATTGTAATTCGTTGACCAGCCTTAAGTCCGCTGATTTTTACGGTTGCCACTTCACCAGCAGGTAGGTATAACCCCGTTGTAAGCCAAGAAGATTTATAGTCAGGGTCTGTCACAATACGCTTTCTTACTGCATTGTTTTCTACAGGAACCTCTCCATATTGCAAATCAGCTGCAGGATGTTTTTTTAATGTGCCTTCTTCCGCGTACTGTTGTGCTTTGTCGCGATTTTCACATGCTTGCCTTAAAAGCATGTATTTTTCGAAGTTTGTTAGAGTCGCGCTATGCCCACGCCCTGGATAGTCTGAAAATGTATGTGAAATCTCTGTGCCAGGCAACGTATACGTGTCGGACATAACCTCTGGCTCAATGCGTGGAAGATTGCGTTCCAAAACTTCCATAATAGGTTGGCGTATAGTTACTTTTTCATTTAATAGGTCGTCATATTCATATAGATTTAAGCCTTGCTCCACAGCAGGAGATACATCAAGAGGCTTAGTCGAATATATTTCATAGCCTTTTCCGCAGCCACAAAGAAATAGACCAAAGACAAAACAGGTTAATAAAATACTTAATAATCGTTTTTTCATAACACTTTCCTTTTATATGTAGTTTAATATATTATATATTATATCAAAAATAATGTTAATCTTCAATCAATATGACAAAATTAGTGAGAAAAGTAGTAAAATTTTATGGCTATAATAAAACGTAGAACTCTAATATTCGCGTAGAAATAAAAAAACAATCTCGCAAACGATTGCTTTTTAATTCACCAAAGAGGTGTCTGCCCTAAGTTGTGTCAACAAACAACAAAGTCTTTTTTTGATTTTTCAGCTTTGATATTGCGACGGCAATTATTTGATTAAAAAATCAAAATAATCAAAAATAAAATCAAATTTTGATTTTGCGACAATTTTTTGATTTTGCGAAAAATCAAAATATATCCTTAGTTATATTTCTTTTTTATTATTCCAACATAAGCATTTTTAAGATATTTCTTTACTTCACTATCTTTAAGCCCAAATTTTTCCTTTGATGAAAGCATTGGGGTTGATTCCACAAAGTCATGCCATTCGATTTTGAGATTTTCTTCTTGCAAAAATTTCTCAACTTCTTTTTTGTCTTTAAATCTCCATGCTGCATTATTTCTGTCTGTCACTTGCGTTAGTTTTTTGTTGTAATCTTCTTTGCCTGTCAAATTTTTATCTTCAGTCACAAGAAATTTTGCAGGTGTAAAATCACAAGTTAACCAAATTCCATTGTTTCTAGAAATAACATCATAAACGATTCGGGTAAGAGTTCTTTTTTCATCGAAATCCAAATAGCGCATTAAACCTTGATTTATAACAGCGATAGGTTTTGACAAATCAAAGTGTTTTAAAGCTTTATTTATATCATCTTTGTTTAAAGCATTACCTTCAACAAAGTATAAATTATTTGGCAAATTTCCTACGACTTTATTTAAAATAGATTTTTTCTCTTTTATTACTTTTGGCAAATCCAACTCAACATATACAAAATCAGCATTTTGTTGGCAAAAGTTTAATCCTCTTGAAGTAAAACCGCAAGCAAGTTCCAAAACTTGTGTAATCTCAGATTCTTTCAAAAACTTATCAATTAAAACATATCTCGCCTCTATTTCAAAAGTTAATTTATCATTTTTTAAATTATCTGGGAATCCATACTCGCATAAAGCCTCATATATTTCGTTTGCATAAGGAATGTCAGTATAAATCAATGGGTAAGCAGTGTGTAGGGCTGTTGGAATTATGCTTTCAAAATTCGATTTAATCATTAATTACTCCTTTATTTTTTGATTACTTTATCAAAAAATCAAAACTAAAAAATTTCAAAAAAGACACTTGTTCCCAATTTGTTCACTTTTAAACTTTATAATAAGGTTTAATATCTATATACGGTGTCAAAATTAATCAAACACCACTGCATTCAGTATGCCAAAGCCTATTGCAAAAAAGACTTTTTATTGCATATATTTGGAGCGGATGATGGGAGTCGGACCCACCCCTCAAGCTTGGGAAGCTCGCATTCTACCGATGAACTACACCCGCATAAATATATTGTATAATATTACTTTTATTTTGTCAATTCTAATTGTAAATTTTATAAAAATAAAAAACCTAATTTTAGGCTTTATTTCTTTCGTAATAAACGGGTAAAAATTCATTTTTTAATGATTTTTTTTGTGATTTTCGCATTTTTTTGCTTATTTTTTATTAATTTTTAAATTTTTCATAATTTATTCCCATTGCATCATGCATTTCTTGGATTTTTTTTGCGGCTATTTTTTGCATTTTTTTGCCATTTGCAAATAACATTTCATATATTTCATCTATATTATTTTCAAGCTGGGCACGTTTGATGCGAATAGGAGAAAGCAATTCTTGCATAACATTGTTTAAAAATAGTTTAACTTTGACATCGCCGAGGCCTCCGCGTTTATAATGGTCTTTAAGTTCGTCAAGATTTTTGTATTCTGGTAAATATTTTTCAAAATGCTCACTTTTACAAAAGGCGTCAAGATAGGAAAATACGACATTGCCATCAACTTTGCCCGGGTCTGAAACCTTTATATGATTTGGATCTGTGTATGCGTTCATTATTTTTTGTTTAACAATGGCTTCATCATCGCATAGGTAAATGCTGTTTCCGGCCGACTTACTCATTTTAATTTTTCCATCGGTGCCAGGGAGTCTTGCTAGTATTTTTGCGTCTGGAAGCTGTATTTTTGGCAAAATAAACACATTTTTATATGAATTATTAAAACTTTGGGCGATTTCGCGGGCTTGTTCCACCATTGGAGCTTGGTCGTCACCTGCGGGTACAATAGTTGTATTGAACGCTAAAATGTCTGCAGCTTGGCTTACAGGATAGGTTAAAAAACCGACAGGTAGTGTATTTTCAAAGCCGCGTTGCTTAATCTCTTCCTTAATTGTGGGGTTGCGTTTAAGGCGTGCCACTGTGACAAGGTTCAAAAAGTATCCGCTCATTTCAAAAAGCTCGGGTACCTGTGATTGAATAAATATTGTACATTTGTCCGCATTTAATCCTGCAGCAAGCAAATCAATTGCAACCTGAATAACATTATTTTTAACTTTGTCTACATTTTTGGCGTTGTCAGTGAGTGCTTGTGTGTCTGCAATCATGACATAAAAATTGTCATAATCGCCTTTAGCTTGAATATCAAGCATAAGACGGATTGCGCTGCTATAATGACCAATATGCAAATTTCCGGTTGGTCGAATGCCTGTTAAAATAGTTTTTTTCATAAAAATCCTCAATTCTTTTAATTCATTGTCATTATACTATAAATATTTTTTCAAGTCAAATTTATATAAAAAAATGTAGCAAAATTATTTAAAATATGCAAAAAAATTAAAAATAATCAAAAAAATG
>CAOQRA010000012.1 GCA_948512295.1 uncultured Eubacteriales bacterium | reverse complement strand
TTGTTAAATTTGGTAAGTATGATTGTATTTGGCTTAACAAAGAGGAATGCGAGGCAGCTTATGCCAAAGGCGAGACTGCTGTTATGCAATTTTGGACTCTTGACCTTGTCGCAAATGCAGAAAGATTTGCTGAAGAAGGCGATCACAATGATTATGCCAAAGCAGTGAAATTAAGGGCACAATGCCATAGCCTGTTCACTGAGGAAGAACTTGCCGAGATGGTGGAAGTTGAGATGTCAAGTGAGGATGGCTATGAAAAAGCAACTCCTATACTTGAAACCGAGGATACTACTGAAATAACTGAAACAAGAGACATTCATAAAATCTTTGAACTGGCAGCAGCTGGTAAGCTTGATATAGAGGAATTAAGAACAAAATTAAAGAAAGTCGTAGCTTCTGAACGACAAAAAACAGACGCATCTGCTGAGAAAGCACAAGCACTTGCCAAAGAGATTGACAAAGAATTTAAACTATTTAAAGAGCACTCTAAAGAGAAAAAAGCAAAAGCCGAATCTGAATATGACAAAACCTTGGCTTTGATTGACAATTTAAAGGTTGAGGATGAAAATGATTAAAACTAAAACTCAAACAATATTAGATGAAATTGACAAAATGATAGATGATTACTGCGACTATCTAAAGTGCAGCAAGAAATTAAAGAAATAAAAAAAGACCAAATTGGTCTTTTTTTTATTGAGTTTTTTTGGCTTTATATTTTTATTTATATTCCTCTATTAATTCATACAAAGAATAAGTATTTGCGCGAAGTTTAATTTTGGTTATACTGCGACGCTCTTGTCCAGAAGAGGAATTTGTTATATTCCCAGAAACCGCAAAGAAAAGCGTAATATCTTGCGTAGAATTATTCTCACTTATAGAAAAATATACAGCATCAAAGGTAATATTATTATATCCATTTTTAGAAACATATTTCTGACCATTTCTTGTTTTAAATTCTTGAGGAGTGGAATAAGTCATTTTAACAAAATTATTACCAAAAGTATTTTTTAACGCAGAGTCACTTTGGTCGAAAGGAGTATAAGTTTCATCAATATCATAATCGCCAAAATTGCCACTGAACAATGCGGAAAGCGAACTTATTCTAAAAGCCTCATCATATTTATTCAAAAACAAATTTTCATTATCTTCTTGTATAACAATCAAACCACTAGGAACTTCAGTGGAATAAATTGTAATATGATTTGGATTTTCGATGAATTTAGGGCGCAAGTCTACGGAAACACAAGCCATGATAATCACAGTCAAAGCGACAAGTAAGGTAAAAATCGAAATCACAAGACAGGTTATTTTACGAGTCTTAATCCTTTTTTGGAGGAATACATCATCTAGTGTCTGTTCCATATATTATTCTCCTTTTTTGTCTTCATCTTTTGGCTTCACTGGCTCTTTCTTTTTACGAGCGACTGCCTTAGGAACCCGAGTTGCAGATTTAATTTCTAACTCTGTCGTTTTTTCACTTTTTTTAGTTGTTTTTGCTTTTTCTGGTTTACTTTCTGCTTTGTTTTTTTCGACAGGCTTAATCGCAACTTCGTAGTCCTTTTTAATCGCTTCGTATTCTTCTTGAGTAATAATACCGCTTGCAAGAAGTTTTTCACCCTCACGAACTTTGTTTTCATACTCAGCAAGTCTTGCTTTTTCCTGATTTTCAGCGCGAAGTTTTTCTTCCTTGGCTTTTTGCGCTTTTTCACGAGTTTCAATCAATTTTACAATTTCTTCTGCACTTTTGCCTTGCATAAGTAGGTCTACATCTTCCTTATAAATGGTTTCCCTTTCAAACAAAAGTTTAACCATCTCATGCATCAAATCAACGTTATCCGACAACAATTTTTTAGCGCGCTTATAATTGTAGTCAAGTATTTGTCTGATTTCGCTGTCTGCTTCTGCAGCAAGTTTTTCTGAAAAATCATTTTTGCTTTGATAATCTCTACCTATGAACAATTGTTCATTTGAAGAAAGAGAGATAAATCCAAGGTCTTTACTCATACCATAACGATAAATCATATCATGAGCAATTTTAGTGGCCTGATTAATGTCACCAGACGCACCAGTAGTGATGTCTTTAAAGATAAGTTCTTCCGCAATACGACCGCCCATACACATTGCAATTTCGTCCATGAGGTAGTTATAACTTCTATAAGAATTATCATTTTCAGGACGTTGCATAGTATAGCCGCCAGCCATACCTCTAGGGATTATGGAAACCTCTTGAATTTCATCGCAATATTTTAGAAGTTTTCCAAGAATTGCGTGACCTGACTCATGATAAGCAGTCAAACGTCTGTCTTTTTCCGTTATAAGTCTGCTTTTTTTCTGAGGCCCCATGGTCACCTTGTTTATACCCTCTGTAATGTCTGACATGGTAATTTTTGGCTTATTATTTCTTGCAGCAAGTATAGCCGCTTCATTAAGCATATTTTCAATGTCAGCACCAGTAAAGCCTACTGTTATCTTTGCAAGCGTAGCAAAGTCCACATCTTCAGCCAAAGGTTTATTTCTTGAGTGAATTTTAATAATTCCCTCTCTTCCCTTTACGTCAGGAGTATTAACATAAATCTGTCTATCAAATCTGCCTGGTCGCATAAGTGCAGGGTCAAGTACGTCACTTCTGTTTGTCGCAGCAAGTACAATGATGCCCTCATTAGGTTCAAAACCGTCCATTTCAACGAGTAATTGGTTAAGTGTTTGCTCACGTTCATCATTGCCGCCGCCTAGACCTGCACCACGTTGTCTACCAACCGCATCAATTTCATCAATGAAGACAATGCACGGTTTTTTCTTTTTAGCTTGATCAAATAAATCTCTCACACGGCTTGCACCAACGCCTACAAACATCTCCACGAAATCAGAGCCGCTTATCGTAATGAAAGGTACATTAGCCTCGCCTGCCACAGCACGAGCAAGCAATGTTTTACCCGTTCCTGGAGGGCCCACTAAAAGCACACCTTTAGGAATGCGTGCGCCAAGTGAAGTGAATTTTTTAGGAGCTTTTAAAAACTCTACAATTTCTTTAAGTTCTTCTTTTTCCTCGTCAGTGCCAGCAATATCACTAAACTTAACCATGTTTGAAGAATAAGCTCTCGCTTTGCTTCTCCCGAAAGTCATAGCACCCTTGTTTGAATTGGATATCATTCTAAACACCATCCACACAAGGAAAAGACCAAAACCAATATAAAGTATAGGATAAACAATATCCCAAATGTTTATGCCGTCAGGGATAGGTCCTGAAACCTCAATTTTTATTCCCTCATCAATACGCTTGTTAATTGCGGTTTTAATGCGGTCAAGCATAGCAGTATCGGTGCCTTTTTCATAATAGAAATAATAATCAGCATATTTCGGGAAAGCGCCTTTATATTTGCTGTTTTCCGTCAAGATATATCCAGTACCATCTTTGTAATAAAAAGCAATCATTTGCTTAGGGTTGCCCTCTTTATCTTCAAAGGTACCATTTATAAGTTGTTCAACTTCTTTTTCGCCACCTGATAAGAATACGCCTTTATCACCATTATTAGTGAATACGATTACCAAGAATAATACAACTAATAACAGCAAAAAGATGTATGAATATCTAAATTTAGGTTTGTTTTCTTCCAAGATTAAAAGCCTCCTTACTCGTAATATAATATTATCGGAATTAAACACCAATTATACAAGCGTAATTTTTGCCGCAAAAAGGTTCATGCTTAATATGAATGCCAAGCATCAATTTTTTAGATTTTCTTCCGACGGATTATATTTTATCATAAATTAAAAAATTACACAAACATAAATGAGATATTTACAGATTTTTTTATCATAATTTGAAATATTAATCGGATTGAATGTCAACTATAAGTTCAAAAATGATAAAGTTAAGATAATCATCTGGGTCATCAAGAGAATCCAAAAATTTCCTAAAATTCTTTTTATTTTCCCGTTCAAATTTTTCCATCACCCCAATTACATCTGTTTTATGGTCACGAATAAGTCTAAGAGTATCACTATAGTCCTGACGAATTTGTTCCTCAATTTTTAAGTAGACATCATGAGGAATTTCACTAATTTCGGTATTGCTTTTTATACTACGGCCATTTTCTTTGCCCTCCACGAGTTCTAACCCTAGTACAATATCAGCAGAATATATAGGAATGCCATTATTAAACTTTGTTTTAGTTGTTACTCTTTTGTTTCTTATAACATAAGTTAACGTAGCGTCATTATAAAATTCATTGGATACGCCTGCGACTGTTATACTCCTTCCGATAGCGCGATCATTAGTTATATTTATGCCTTGAAGCTGTTTTGTTGACAATTTAGCAACTTTACGTCCATCTTTTAAAAGGATAACTTCTCCAAGGTTAAGTATTCGCTTCTCTCCTGTGCCTTTTTCTTCCGTGCCGCCACTTTGTCCGCCGCTGCTGCTACCGCTGCCGCCCGAGCTAGGCGTAGAGGAAGAATAGCCAGTTTCGCTAGCTCCTCCCACTCCATCTTTACCGCCTTCCGTCTCTCCCTCTGCTTCACCATTCTCGTCAGTGCTTTCTCCACCGTCATCCTTGTCTTGTGCACATCCCACCTGTCCGCAATTTTCTTCAAGAGATAAAAAGCCAATAATAGCAGAACGCGTATTCGAGTAATAGCCCTTGAAAAAGGCTTCCAGCGTGGTATCTGTCACATAGATATTGGTAACATTGAAATCCACAAGATCCTCTAGTTTTAGCCCTATATCCTTTTCTAAGGATTGCGCGGAATTCAAAAAATCTTGAGCCTTATCATTAGTACAAATAAACACAGTGTTTTCAGATAAAGCAGAAATATGACTTAAATAACTTAAGTCTTTTGATATATCCTCTTTTAAAAGTTCTTCATTGACCACAGCGGTTTTAACATGGCTTAACCCTAATTTCCTACCAAGCGTTAGCTCGGCATTATAAAGCGCTTCTGCCATATTGTCCCCTTTTCCATTTACTACCGAGTTTGTTTCAAGGTAGGTTTGATTTGGCGTAGGAATAAAGGTTAAAAGACTGATTATATATTCATCATCTTGTTTGTCAATTCCAATAGCGGTAACCACGGCTCTATCCATGCTTTCCCCAGGCGCAAATAAAGCCGCAGGAGCGAATAAAAGTAAAATAACAAAAAACACAATGAGCATAGGGTTGTTTTTAATTCGTTTAATAATTTTTTTCATATATCACCTCTTTTCGCATCTTGGGCAAGGAAATAAAGAACAAAACTATCGGAATAACAATATTGGTCGCAATTGAGTAATAAGGAAGCCAACCTTGAGTATATATGAGCATATTTTCATATCTTCCAATAAGCACGAAATAACTTAATAAAAATACAACATCAAAAACGCATACACTGTAAGCTCTGTTTAATTTATGAAAGACGTTACAAAACGCTTCCGAAAAACTGAATAGAAAAATACTCATTTGAAAATAACACAAAAACATAATAGTTACCATTGCAATTACATCCAATCTTCCAAGCGTGTTTAATCTAGTGGAAACTGATATAATATCTGTCAAAGCATTATTATGCATAAACGCAGTGATTTGAAAGATAGAGAAAAATATAAAGAAAATACAAAGTATTGAAGCAATTCCAAGCAAAATAAATCTGAACATGGTTTTAGTTTCATTTTCTTTAATCTTAACCTTGTCTATAATTAAAAATAAGAAAAGATAATCGCCAAAAGAAAATATATGTTTAAAACTAGTACTGAAAAAACTGGAAGCACTGCTATTGAAAAAGAAAGGCATGCCTTGCATATTTACAAGTCCAACGGCAAGGCAAATAAATATTCCCGCCATTAATACAAAGAAATATAATTCTACTGTTCTTGAAAAGGTACGAAGCCCGCAAATTACAGCATGATTAACTACTGGCAAAATTGCCACAAGTGCAAGCAATGTAAATTCATTTTGATATACAAGTTGTTTTAGATAGACATAGCACACACTATATGTAAGAAGCATTTTAAACAGAAAAAATACCATAAAAAGAATATATATGATTCTTGCGATAACTCTTCCCAAATGCTTTTCCAAAATAAAATTCAGAGTTTTGTCTGGATACTTAGACTTAAGAAGTAGAAAGACTGAAAATACGAAAAGCTCCATTGCAAATAAAAAAATCATTACAAAAAAGGCATCTGCCTTGACATTTTCATACATAAGAGAGGGCAAAAGAAAAATTTTATTAGCAAATAATGTCATTACGCAAAGCATTCCCGCTTGTCTTGCATTTATAGTCGAATCTTTCATTTCAACCTCACTTTATTCTTATTATTAAAGGTTTCGGGACGTGTATGAATGTCGGAAATGTTCTCCTTAAAGATTCCATCTTGCAAATCATTTTTTATACGTGGACTATATGGTGCAAGATATGGCACGCCATAGCTATCAAGCCCATTTAGATAATTTGTAAAATATACCAGCCCGCCCATAATGCCAAGCATACCTAATGAGCCACCTAAAATTATAAATATAATCTGTAAAATTGTAACCTGAGAACTTTGTGACGGAATTAAATATAAAGCTATTTTAGAAACGGCGACAATAATAACTCCTGGCGGCGAAATCAAGCCAGCCTTAACACCAGTATCACCCAAAATCAAAGCGCCTACGACAGAAGTTGCAAGCCCAAGATAGCTTGGAAGACGTAAACTGACCTCATATAAAATTTGAAATAAGAAAAAAATAAATATAAGTTCTAAAAAAGGAGTAAAAGGTAGACCTTGCGTTGTGTCTGCAATTGTTATCAAAAAGTTTAATGGCAGAGCATTATAATGGTATAACTGCAAAGCAAGATAAAGGCCTGACGCAATGATAGCCATCATAATTCCAATAAGGCGAATTATTCGTATAAAACTGGTGTAATGATGATTGGTGTAATAGTCATTACTATTTTGCAAATCTTCAAACAAAATGAAAGGGATTGTTAAAACAATAGGCGAATTATCTACTATGATTGCAACTTTCCCCTCGAGTAGCTTGGATGCCACTATGTCTGGCTTTTCTGCCATGCCCACCTGCCTAAAAACAGAGTTTTCATGTTCTTGTAAAAAGCCTACTAAATAATAGCTGTCCATGACACCATCAATTTTAATTTTTTTAAGTTTATTTTCAATTTTATCTACAATTTTTTCATCAGCAATGCCATGCACATATGAAATAACAACTTTTGTACCCGAATATTGACCAATGTTAAGCTGCTTCATAACTAAATCTTTAGAAGCAAGACGCCTTCTCATAAGCGACAGATTGGTTTTTAAATCTTCAGTAAACCCTTCTCGAGGCCCCATGATTACGGGAGAGGTAGGCGGCTCTTGAGGCGCTCTTGTCGGATAGTTTAATATATCTACAGAAAGCGCCTTTTCCTCGCCCTCAAGAAGTATTATCACGCCGCCTTTTATTATGTTATCTACAATTTCTGTTTTGCTAATTTCTAATATATCATTTGCTTTGATAATACTCTCTTGCAGCGTTTGCAAAGTTATCGATTTTCCCGTCGTTGACATAGGTCGAAATAATAAATCACCAAAAATCTCATTGCTTGTTATGCTTTTGAGATAGACAAAGCCTACCTTCATATTCCCCTTACTCAAAATTCTTGTAGCAAGATCGCTGGTTTGATGAAAGTCATTTTTAATTTTTTCAATTTGCTTTTCAATAGATAAAAAAGGCATACTCTCCTCTAGTTTAAGGTTAGTATGCATAATTTAATATAAATTTATGCCCATAATATTTCGCCACTATAAATATTATTTTCATCTTCTACTGGGCTTACCCCTATTTGTACGCTTTGCATGTAAATGGCTTTTATATTAATCGTATATCTAAAGCTTCCATTAACCAGCGTTAATACGCTAAAATTAGAAGTTTGGTAGACCTTTGAGCCTATATGAATATTTATCTTATCTAGTTTTTCTACGTTGTCAGCAGTTAAAATCATAGTATCAGTATTTAGTGTTATATTGCTAAAAGCTGAAAGCGAATGCTGGCAATCTTTATTTATAATATTGGATGGGTTACTTTGTTTATAGAAATTTTGATATGAACATGCAACCACAAACAAGTCCGCCTTGCCACCTGGAAGCGAGGAAATATCGATCTCCGTCACTGCCTTTGGCATTGTTAGCGCCGCATTATTACAGTATAAAAGGTAGTAGTCAGCCCCTTTCACGCTTGCCCAGCTTAACTTGCTTGCTTCAAGCTTAAGCTTTGGCGTTTCTAAATATGAATAAAAGGAAAAAGTTTTTTCCTTACCATATTTAGAATTGTTTCCCCCTATCTCTCTAAGATAGCATACAGAAACATTATAAGTTTGCCCCGGAACAAGTTGGCTTGCGGATAGAAATAAGCTATTCGACTGACTATCAAAGGAAACAACTCCCTCACGTGAAGAAAAACGAAAGCGATAGACTTTGCAATTCTCGCTTGCCATAGTTGTGAAAATTAAGCTATGTCCATCATCCACAATCTCCACAGTAGGCGCGGTCTCCAAATTATAATTAACTGCAAAAAGCGTACCGCCAAGAATTGCCGTAAGCACCCCCACAATGGAAAAACATATAATTATTGCTAATTTTGATGATTTTTTCATATATGTTTAGTATATAATTATTTATATATTTAAGTCAAATTATTTTATTTTAAATATATTTTTAAATTAATATTGACAAATCGTGCAAACGGTGGTAGACTATTAGTAGTAAATTGGAGGGTATATGAGTAAACTTTTAGATAATGTATTAGGATTTAAAGATTTAACGCCAACTCAAATTGTGGCATTCATTCTAGGCTTAACTTTTACAATCTTAGCAGTAGCAGGCGTTTTATTTGCATATAAGTTTGCAGGCAAAATAAAATCAAGAATGAAAATTATTGTAGCGACAATGGTGCTTCCTTTTATAGCAATTGCTTCATGGTTAATTTTAATCTTTTCATTTATTAATGGATTTAGACAAGATGATTTAATGAATATATTTGTCTCTCTTGCACTTTCGCTTGTAATCTGCTTTATGATATTGATGATTTCCTATGTATTGTATCAAAAACATAGAGATGCACTTGAAGCCGAGGGCAAACTTGAAGAAATAGAAAAAGCTGAAAAAGAAGAGGCTGAAAAAAGCGAGCCATCAGCTCCCCTTGCATTGCCTGAGAATGTAGACTCACAAGAAACTACTGAAGAGGTGAATGAAGTGACAGCGGAAGAAGACACCGAAGACAATATGGTTGAAGTTGAAGAAGTAGAAAGCGAAGAAAATTCACAAGCTATGCAAGAAAACACAGACGAAGTTGAAGAAGTTTTAAAAGAGGAAGAAGAGAACACTGATACTCAAGAAACAACCGAAATTGAAGAAACTGCTGTGGAAGAAGAAAACACTATAGAAGAAATTGCAGATGCTGACGTTGAAGAAAATACAGATGCACAACCTAACGACGATACAGATGCTGAATAATAAATAAAAAACCACCAACTAAGGGCTGTTAACTTTGAAACTAGCAAAAAAATGCTTTATCAAAAAGATAAGGCATTTTTATTTTTGGAACAAGAGTAAATTAAACCAAATGACCAAAGTTTTCTTCAATAACTTTGTGTAATAGTTCGTGTTTGGTTACATTCTCCTTAATTGTGCAATGATATCCATTTTTGTCATAGTATTTCTTAGCACCTATTAAATCAGCATAAGTTTCCAAATTTTGAATAGTAAATAAGCAATCTTTTCCGCCATATATGGAGTATTTTGGAAAGCGATAACTTTTGAATTTTTTAAATTCTTGTAAATTAGGCATGAAGGCGTCTAATAATTTAAGTTTTTGATAAGTTTCTTGTGATACATCTTTATCAACTTTCCTTGAAAAACCAGCAACTGATATATAACTGGCAATTTTTAACGGATTTCTTGCCATGTATTTAACAATAAAATTTGTTCCAAGAGATGAGCAAATAATGGCGGTTTTAGATAAATCTAAATCCTTATAAGTATATTCAAAAGATATCTTGTATTTATCATAAGTTATGCCATCTGCAAATTTGGGCAAACTTGGAACATAAAACTTAAAACCGTTTTGTTCACAGAATTTCCTTAACTCAGCCACATAAGTTGTTGCACCACCAGCACCACAAACAAAAATAATATTTTTAATCATTTACACCGCCTTTATTTTGAAATACCAAAATATTCGGCACTATCTTTTAAGTGAGTTCTACCAAGGTCAATTTTCTTTTTAAAAGCTTCATTCTTATCATATGTATATCTTCTAACACGCAAGGTCATTTTTGAAATATTGTATCGTAGTCTAAACAACTGGAACTTTTCTTCAAAATGCTCTGGCTTAGGTGCTATCGAGAAGTAACCTTTTAAGAAAGTGTCTAGCCTTGAAGTATCGAAAAATGTGCTCCAACAACCCAAATCACACATAGGATCGCTTGCAACACACTCGTCTAGGTCAATAATACCATTTATTGTTTTACCATCAGTTAATAGGTTCCAATCGGCAAAGTCATTATGAACAAGGACAGCTTTCTCACATTTGAGCAAAGGGTTGTTTTTATCAAACAACTTTCTAAACTCTTTTGCTTGTTCTCTTGAAATAATGTCATAATCAACAAGTGTTTTTAAGTCGAAATCTAATCCTGCATTAACCGACTCATAAAAAGTATTGCAAATGCCTTTAAGAGTTCCTTTCTTGGCGAGTTCATTATCGAATGGGCCAAAACCGTCAACTTGGATTTGGTGCACTCTTGCCATCGTTTTACCTATTTCAAAAACAATATTTTCTTCTTTCTCTGGGTTTTCTTCTAGGAATTTTTGTACTGCTTTTCCTTGTATTTTTTCAATAACTTGGAATGAACAATCATTAGAACTTTGACAATCATGTATTGCATAAGTTTTATATGATGGCAACCCTTTTTTATTCAAAAGGTCAGCAGCCAGTGATTCAACATAGAAATAACCATTTTTTACACCTCTAGGATGACAACGAATAATTACATCTGCACCACTTTTTAAGTGCCCAACTCTATTTGAGTTTACATTTCCCAAACTTTCTTGCTTGTTTGGATTTACATTATCGATAGAAACGCACTTGTCGTCAGTTAGACTTTCATTTACAACTTGCAAAAGTTCGTCATTCTTAATTGCCGAATGTCTATCTCTCCAGATTTCGTCTGCTTCCTCTTCGGTTATTTTTCTTTCGGCTTGCCAATAAAAAACGTCATGTCTATCAATTATTCTTTTATTTACATCTTTTAGATCCATGGGGCACCTCCATATTTATATTAACACAAATATTATATCATAAACCTTCACATTCTGTATCAAAAATTCAAAAATAATTTGTAAAATTAAGTTTTTGGCATTTAGGCGTGTGCTTGTTTTATACAAGTGCTGTCGCTTCGCTCCAGCAGACAAGCACACGCCTATACAACTAATTTTGGTTAAAAAGACAAAAGAGCGGTTGCTGGCGGAGCATAACGCACACCGCTCTTTTGCTTTTATTTTCTTCTCTCTATTTTCTAGTTTAAGCGAATAATTCTTTGTTGTCAAGGTCAATGCGAGTGTCTTATGATTGTTAGAATTGTTATTTGAACGACAACCTATGACAACGGCAGAGATATTCGTTTCTATTGCAGTTAAGAGAGAGTAAGGGTAAAAAAGAAAACCTAAGCCGTTTTGGGTTTAGGTTTATCTTATTATTCTGCTAGTTTCAAAATGGACAGACTAAGCTGGTGGTTTTTTATTTAACGCATAAACCTTTTGTTCTTGCCACGCGGAAATCCGAGTTCATCTTCCTCATTGTCACTTCGAGCGGCTTAGCCGCGTACGATTGTCATTCTAAAAGCCGCAAAAAAATCTTCATGCTGTGTCATTCTGGACGCTCAGGCATGTCATTCTGAGCTTTGCGAAGAATCTTTTAGACAAAACTTGTACACTGGGTTACTAAAAAGATGTTTCGACATACTCGCGTGCGCTCGTGGCTCAACCTGACAATCATATAACTTGTCATTTCGACCAGAGTGAACGTGAGTGAACGGCGCGGAGAAATCTAAAAATCAACATTATTGTCTTTCTGAACGCTCGAGGTTCCCCGAAAGCGACGCTTCGGTTTTGGGGTGAGAAAGCGAAGAATCTCAAAGCCTCGCGAGGCTTTTCAATCGCTTTCTTCTAATTGGACTAGAGTTTTCTGTAGAAGAAAACAAAAACGCCCCTTAAATAGCAATAGACTAGAAGAGAAACCACAAAAGGTAGCCACTAAGGCGCGAGACTTATGACGTTAAAAATATAAAGTTGAATTGTTTCTGTTTCAATTCGACAATTTTTAACGAGAGTTGCCTCCTTAATTTTTAAATCCTTTTGATAACAGTGCGTTATAAATTGTTTCAGACGAAATATTGACGCCTCCGACACTTACAAGCGTTTTAGGTATTGGATAGCCTCCGTTGATGTTTGTATTATAGAAAAAGCCAGAAAAGTCAGAGGAAGTGCCATATATATTTTTTACAAACTTAACATTACCATCAGTGACCATTGTGCAATCCACAAATGTACTTGTAATTAAGCCGCCTTCGCTTGTGTGAGCTATATTGTTAGAGCCATCTACATTAGTAAATGATATCTGACAATTGACTACTGCACAATTTTCTACTTTTCCAGACTCATTTTGATATGCTGTAAAAACGAATAATCCGCCCTCTCCCAAAATATCAATACCGTAAGAATTTCGAACTAAACAGTTGCGAATAGTCCCTCCATTTGAGCCTACTAAAAAGGATATATTTCTTCCGTTTGTCGATTCAATACGCACATTATCTACAATGCAATTTTCAATCAACGAATTGTTTGTATTCCCTATAATTGCGCCAGCGTTCTCGGTGTTATCTCCTGTACGAATTGAGGAATTACTAAGAATCAAATTGCGTATCGTACATTGCCCCTGGTTGAATAGCCCCCTACAATCTGCACCAAAGCCCATTACATTTGAAATTGTGTGCATGTTTCCATCAAACACTCCGTTAAAAAGGGATATTCCATCCCAAATATGTGCTTGCATATTAACATCTGCTTCAAGTTTAAAGTGCACTCCATTTAGATTGCTGCTTTTGCTATCTAAAGACAATTTTGCCATCTGCTCCGAGGTTTTGATAATGTATGGCTCAACATTAGTTCCGCTGCCGCTGTCGTAACTATCGGCCGCGTAATTGTCCCATGTTTTTTTGCTCCACTTTGCATAAAGTGTGTGGTCAGTTGTTTGATTCATCGTCGTCGAAGAGGTTATCTTCGCCTCATAGTCTTCTTGGCTCTCGCATTCTAAGCGGACATTTTTAAAGTATGCTCTACCATCGCCTCCCCAGCCCAGGTGAAAGTTGAGAATAAACTCATCTTCTACTAGGAATGAATATGAAAAATTACTCCATTGTGCTGTTTTGACATATCCTGCATCCATTAACCATTTCGTTCCGCTACATGTTATGAAACAAGTTGTAGAGCTATTAGAAGGCGCCCTTCCCGTATACGAAAAACGATATGTGGCACCTCTTTTTAAATATTTGATATAGTAGCGATATATAACACCATCATCGCCTCGGCTTGTTTGTGCTTCAAACGAATACGAACCGTCGCTTTCGTGAATAACCAATGTTGGATTAGAATCTTTTAAGTTCTCTTGCTCGTTAAAAAATGCCATAAAGTCATCCATATCGATGCGGTTATATTTACGATACCAACCGTCAAAATTATAACCTTCTCGCGTTGGCGTCGGAAGAGTCCCATATGTAGAATTGTATGTAACACTTTTTGATTCTGTAGCCACGCTGCCACCATTGGCGTCAAACTTAACAGTGTAATTTGTGGCTGCATTAGTATCTAAAGTGCTTTCTGATTGGTTATTATCTACATTATTTTTGACGGAGTCAAAAATCCCCCCCCCGCAAGTAAAGTAATTCCACTTGACAGGAGGAGAACAAACATTGCTATAATCGATGTAATCTTTCTTTTCATTGATTATTCCTCTTCTTTTTATTAAATTTTATATTATTATTCTACACAATTCTTTATTTTTTACCAAATGAATTTACGCGTATTCCAAATTTATTATCTAAATAACTAATTGCAATATTAAAATTCCACAGCTTGAGGCTTTAATTTATTTATATATTCTTCAAAATAACTAGGTAAAGGGATTGTAAACTCCATTTGTTTTTGATTTCGAGGATGAGTAAATGCTATGTAATATGAATGCAGAAGTTGACCAGCCAAACCCTTTTCCGCATGACCATATTCGACATCGCCTACTACAGGATGATTCAAATACTTAGCATGCACTCTGATTTGATGAGTACGACCAGTTTTCAATGTAAATTCTACCAAGCATGCGTTTGTAAAACGCTTGATCACTTTATACTGACTTATTGCAATTTTACCCGACTCTGAAACCGCCATTTTCTTCCTGTCAGTTTTACTACGAGAAAGATAAGTTTGAATTTCACCTTTTTCATCTTTTAAATTGCCCTCTAACAAAGCAAGATATCTTCGAACACACCTTTTGTTTTTTATTTGCTCAGCTAAACTTACATGTGCTAAATCATTTTTAGCAACCAGCATAAGTCCAGATGTGTTTTTATCTAATCTATGTACAATACCTGGTCGCAAGACGCCATTTATGCCACTTAAATCCTTAATATGATACACAAGTCCATTTACAAGAGTCCCTGACTTAGTAGAAGAACATGGATGAACAACTAAGCCTTGTGGTTTATTGACCACTAGCAAATCCTCATCTTGATAAACAATGTCAAAATCAATTTGCTCGGGCTTAGCATCTAATTCCTTAACTTGCGAAATTGTATATTCAATCTCTTGTCCTAATTTAACACTTTGCCCCGCCTTGACTTTTTTGCCGTCAAGCAGAACATTTCCCTCTTCTATCATTTTTTTTATGTGTGCACGTGTAAACTGTGGTAAAAGGTCACTTAAAACCATGTCTAACCTTTTACTCTGCTGAGTTTCCATCACTTTAATTTTCATTCTTATTCCCCTTTTCCTTAGGCATAATAAAAATTAAATAAATGACTAGTAATAAAATGCCAAGACATAAAGAAATATCTGCAATGTTAAAAACAGGGAAGTTGATGAATTGAAAGTTCAAAAAATCCCTTACATAGCCAAAGGCAATACGGTCAAAAAGATTACCCAAGCAGCCACCGATAATAAGCCCAACGCTTATGCCAAACAGCTTTGACACTTTCATTTCAGCTTTAATACATTTAAATATAAAAAATGCTAAGAATACTGCAATAAAAACAAAAGTTAAAATAATTAAAAATATTTGCTGCCCAGAAAAAATATTCCATGCAGCGCCATCATTATGCACTAATACAAAGTTGATAAAGCCCGGCAAAAAATCAGCGCTTCCGCTTTCAGATAAATTTGCCTCAATAACATATTTGGTAACTAAATCAAAAATCAAAACTACGATAGTAAAAACTATTGCAAGTATGACTGCTGATAAATATTTTTTATTCTTCAACCTCTAACCCCTCAGGTAACATCAAATAAAGTCTATCCTCATCAAGTACTATAAACTTGGCATTAGCGCCCAAAGTGTACCCTTTGAAATAATCTAAAATTCTTTGACTTTCAGCTTTTTCTGTGGTTTCAATACTTATTATAACCGCTTTTTTATCTTTTAAGAACTGAGTATATTCTTTCGCTTGGTTAAAGGTTACAGGATAATAAACTGGAATTCCATCAATATGTTCAACCCTGCCTGTTGTTTTGCCATTTTTAAACTTATAACTAGCATTCGTCTTAGTTTTTTTAGGTTTAGTCTTTTGTTCGTTACTTTCAAAGCCTAAAGCTTTAAAAACATAGCCCATAAATCCCATATAAATACCTCTTAACTCAAGCATATCATAACTTAATAAAAAAAGCAAATATTTATTTATAGAAAAAGAAGCGGAGATTTCGCTTCTTTTTAATCATTAAGCTACAGGCGCAAATATTAATACAATATCAATAGTCATACCATTATATAAGTCGACATTATGGTTTTCTTCAAGTAATGCTAAGATTTGCATAAATGAGAAATTTTCAACTCCGTCAACTTTGGTAGAACCTACGCCATTAACTTCGAATTTTATTTGTGACACAGCCACGCTAGTGACAACATCACCATTTTCAATGCAGAAACCAGTATATTCTTTTGTTAACTTTTCCACTACCTTTTCTTCTAAAGCTGTGGCGTCTTCACTATCTGCAATATGAGCAGTCCAGTTGTATTGTCTCAGAGCTACTTTAGTTCCATCCTCATAAATTCCATAAACACCTTGATTATCAACTGTTTTGTAATGAATGGCTAAATTAAGTTCTTCATACATTGCTTGCCAAACAGCCACACAATTTATTTCAGCCTCTGTATGAGGAGATGCTGCAACGATTTCACTGCCTAAGCTAATAGAACCATTCAAGTATTGCTTAGTTTCAGCATTGTAAGTGTAGAGAACATTGTTATACTTTAATCCCACTAAATTATAGTAATAACGATCAGTCATTGCTTTATCATAGTTGTTAGTAACGTCATATTTAATAGTTGTAATTGTATTATCGAAAACGCTATATTGAACATTTAAAGTATAGCTAACTTCTGTTTGAACAAGATATACGTCTAAGTTATTAGTATTAAAATTAAGTCCCTTGTAATCGTCTAAATTAATTAAATCATTTGTCTCTAAAGATGCAGTCCAACCAACATACTTAAAGCCATTAGTCAAATTCTTTCTAACGATTTCATTAGTCTGATCCGGTAACATCAAGGCATCAAACTCAGTTTTAGTATAAGTGGCATTTCCAATGATTGTGCCAATTGCATTATGATAAATAATTGTACGCTCATTTTCTTTCCAAGAAGCAACCAAAGCAATGCTTGTAGGAACTTCATGTGGATAATCAGCAAGAATAGCATCACTCAATGAAGTTCCATTGTTCATATAGTTATTGCTTGATGCATTGTATGTGTAAAGAACATCTTTATATTTAAGTCCCTCAAATGCATAATTTTCTTTAACTCCAGAAAATTCAGAGAAGCCTTGCACCGCATCATAAGTCATTATCGAAGTTGTAGAACTACCCTCTTCTAGAGCAACGGTTAACTTATATTCAAGCAATTGGTCTAATAGATATAAATCAAGAGCATCTACGCTAAAGTTTCCACCTTGATATTGAGAAATATCAATAGGCTCGCCCTTAGGGAAAGCAGACCAAGCCACAAATTTATATCCAGGTCTAGTGTTTCTATTTAAAGCTTCCGCATCAAGTATGGTTTCATTAGTAAGGTTATCAAAATCTTTTTGAGAGAAAATTATAGTTGCAAATTGCTTTTCTTCAGCATTGAAATAGGAAACTTTCTTTTGGTTTGACCAAGTTGGTTGCAAAGTATATGCACCACTTTTGTCAAAATTAGCAAATTGATAACTAGTGTTAGAAACGCCATCTTTAAGTTTGATCACCCAGCCAGTAAAAGCCACGCCATCAACCTTAGCGGCAAGCGATTCAAGTCTTTCACCATATTTGTAAGTAACTGAATGTTCTTCAATAGGATCACCATTGTCATATTCACCCACAAAGGTAACTTGATAATTCTTAACTGCGATTTTTGCAGTTAAGTCAGTATTTCCAGTAATTTCAAAGGAATAAGACAACTTGTCTGAAACTTTTGTTTGATTTTCAGTATAGTTTACATTAGTCCCTTTATACCATGCTTCAAAATCATAGCCTGTAGTCACAATTGAAATTGTAACATTGGAATTTTTCTTCAAAGTAAGTTCGTTGTTATCTCTTACTTCGCCATTGATAAGAACTTCGCAGGAAGCCTTAGCAGAGTCATTTCCATCAACAAATAAACGAACTTTATAGTCGGTTGATTCCGTTACGCATAAAGCAGTACCTAAAATAACCAAAGGAAGCATAACTATAAATGCGCAAATAGATAAAATCTTAACTAAATATTTTGTCATATCCCCTCCAAAACCAAAATTCAAGCGAAAAACGCTTTACATGCTTTATATTATATCACAATATATTAATAAATTCAATACTAAAGTGAAAATTTTTTTAAAAATATCTTTTTAATATGCACAAAAACAGCCAAATTACTAAATAAAAGCGAGCATAATTTACTTAAAGCTGCGTTGAAAGTAAAATAAGTATTGCTGAGCATACCCCGATAGTCCGCCAAATTGTTTAACCAAATTCTCTCGAATCTGATTTCTATTATCTAAAAGAGGATAATATTTGTTATACATTTGGTGAATCCAAGTATCTACAGGAAAACTTTCCCCTCTACCATAGCCAAATAAAAGAATGCAATCCGCCACTTTAGGTCCCACGCCGCAAAGTGATAGCAAGTTTTTACGCAGCGTAAAAGTATCTAAAGTGCCCCACTTTTCAAGTGTAGTTACATCTATCTGTCGTAAAACTCTATAAAGATAGTTTGCTCTATAGCCAGCGCCTATTTTTTTGAAAAATTCCTCATCACAAGCTAATAATTGCTTATACGTAGGAAACACGCCCTTTCCCACCTCTTTACGCAGTCGCCCAAGAATAAGTTGTATTCTTTTTATATTATTATTTGCAGAAATAATAAAAGAAATCAAAGTTTCAAAAAGATTTTGCTTTAAAATACGTATTCCATAACCAAATTCAATAGGCTTATTAAGAAGTTTTATTTCATTCAACTGCTTTTTAATAAAAGTATAATCAGTAGCCAAATCAAAATACTTAATAAAATAATCTGGATTTTGCGTTTGAATTATGTAACCATTTTCATTTTCGACAATCTTAGCATACTGGTCTTGCGGGAAAACAATATAATCATCATTTTCTTTATCATAACAGAAAACTTGACCACACTCTAAAATATGTTTAGGATTGAAATCTTCCTTTCCCTCAATGATAATCTTCTGGTTTTGTTTTGTATATTTCATATTAATATATTAACATAATACAAAAATTTTGCAAACAAAAAAATGCGCAAATACGCATTTTTATAAGCAATAATTTACTACTCAAATAATGAAATATAAGTAATTATTTAGCAATAATATTTACAACTTTTTTAGCATTTTTCTCATCAAACTTGACAATGCCATCACATAACGCAAAAAGTGTGTAATCCTTCCCCATACCCACATTTTCACCAGGATATACTTTTGTTCCACGTTGTCTAATAATAATGGAGCCAGCAGTTACGCTTTCGCCAGCGTAAGTTTTTACGCCCAGACGTTTACTTTGTGATTCACGTCCGTTTTTAGTACTGCCACCGCCCTTGTGATGAGCAAAAAGTTGAGCATTAAACTTAAACATTTTTTACCTCCAATTTTGCAAATTTTTCTTCACCTATAATTACTGATTTAAAAGAATTTAAGCAGGTTATAAATAAATGCTGAAATTCTTTTAGTGCAGCCATTTTATCCTCTAGCTTGATTTTTACATAGCCATCTGAAACAATAAAATTAGCATTCGCTTTTTCAAAACCAACAATGGCAAGTTGTGCTATTGTAGAAATCTGGCAGCAAAGCAAATCTTTTCCAAATTCCTGCTTACCGGTGTGACCGCTTACTTCAAAACCAATAATTATTCCGTTTTTTTTATAAAAAGTTATTTTTGTCATAGTTATTTCTTTATAGATAAAATTTTAACTTGTGTAAAAGGTTGTCTATGACCTTGTTTCTTGCGCTCATTTTTCTTAGCTTTGTATTTGAAAACTACAATTTTATCGCCTTTTCCATGAGCCACAACTTCGCCAACAACCTCTGCACCTTTCACAAGTGGATTGCCAGCAGTTATAGTGCCGTTGTCGCCTACAAGTAAAACATCAAGTTTAACTTTGTCGCCCACAGCATTTTCAAGTTTTTCGATAGTGATTATATCATTTTCACTAACCTTGTATTGCTTTCCACCAGTTTGAATGATTGCAAACATAAAAATACCTCCTCTTTCCAATCTCGCTGCCTAGTTCGGGTGCTTTGTAAGACTTTAAAACCCTTTGCATGCGGATACGATGGCAGTATACCATATTGAAATTGAATTGTCAAGAAATTTGCAAATATTATTGCAAGCTTTTAACATAAAGTTTAAGTGGGAATTACTCAAAAATATCTAAAAAATAAAAAACTCTCATGTGAGAGTTTTTTATTACTTAATTTTATTTTTCTTATCAGCTTTCACTTTAGAATAGATGAAATATCCGATAACACCTGCTAAAGCCACAGCAAATACAACGATAAGAATAATTCCAATTACTTGATAAGTGAGTACTGGATTGTTAGTAGAAGATTGCACAGTAATAGTAATGATTTCATCAGTAGTCCAGCCTGCTTCATCTTTAATAGTTACCGTAAGTTTATATTCACCAGCTGTCTTAAGGTCAAACTCATAAGAGTAAATGCCTTGCTCTGGGTCAACTTCACCGTTGTTCTTTATAACTTTGTTATTTTCAGTAACATTTTCAAGTTTGATTGAAATAGATTTTAAAAGATTTTCACTTGTTGTGCCGCCCTCATCGTTAAGCACAAGTTTAGAAACATCTAAAGAAAGCTTATCATTGATAGCATATTCATCAGCCTGCTTGTTCAAGAACCCATCTTTAACTTCAATTGTAGGTTTATAGTTATCACCAGAAGCTACCGTCTTTGTAAGTTCGCTGTAGTTACCTGAATAGTCTTCCACATGATATAAAATTGTATAAGTTCCGTTTGTGTCAAATTTTAATCTAAGTTCGCCATTCTCATATTTTGAATCATCTTCCCACTCATTCATTTTTGTAGTATTGATGGTGGTTGTGCCGCTTGCACGAGAGATAGTAACGCGAACATAAGATTTTTCAGGATTGATACCCTCAGCACTGATATCAGTAGCAGAAATTCTAGGTAAAACAACTCCAGTAGTGTTCATTTGAGGATAAGAAGAACTGATATGACTAAGATCCATGTTAATAACTGGTTTAGTAGTGTCTTTTACATTGATTGTTTGAATTTCACTCTTAAGAGGGATAATAGAAACATTGTCTAATGTGCCAGAATACTTAGTGCCAGTGCCTTGAAGACTTGTATTAGCAGCAACTGTAGCATTAACACCGTCAAAGTTTACATAAACATAGAAATCATCGCCTGAGGAAGCTTTAATTTTAAGTCTACCGTCTGCGGCCAAATATAATTGATTTGCAGTTGCAGCAGCTTGACTAGGTGCAAGATCAGCTTTCGCATATTGAAGTAAATAAACATTATATTGTAAAGTATATTTGCCTTTAGATAAAGCTCTGAAATAGTATTTGTCAAGTTGATAGTTAGAACTTTCTGCTGTAAGAACATTTACAGTATAGTAAGAAGCTGTTTTAGCATCATCTGTATCTTGAATACCAATATATCCATAATCTCCAGAAGTAGAAATGCTAACTGATGGAGATGGAAGATATCTTTGCTGTCCAACTTCTAAAGTGATAGTTTCTGAAGTAATATTATCAATTACTGGAGTTTCGGCAACTGTTTTTTCGCTGACAGTATACTCAAAGAAAGTTGCAACGCTGTGATTAGCACTATCTTTAGCGGTGATTACAACTTGATATTTTCCAGCATAAGAAGCTACGAAGGAACCTGCATTAAGCACAAATCTTTCAGTATAAGCATCTGCATAAGAATTCATATTGGATGCAGCTACTTGACGTTTAACTCCAGTTGCAGAAACATGGTAAACGCTAACTTTAGCTGTCATGTAATCTACAAGGTCATCTGTAAAGTAAATTGTTGGAAGAGTAATTACATCTCCTTGCATTAATGATGCATTATTTGGTTTTTCTACTTGATAAATAGTAGGGATTTCTTCATCAGCTGTGTTTGCAATAGTAATAACCTTGTTCCAAATGCCGACATTGCCAAAATCATCTACAGCATAAATTATAAGTTCTACAAAAGCTGCGTTTTCTGGTTTTTCTGAAAGGTCAATATTGTATTTGCCATTTTTATCTGCAGTAAGGTTTGTCCAACCTTTGCTTGCATTAGAATCAGTAATACCATCAAAACTACCAGTCTTAGGGTCAAAGTCTAAACTCTCCCCTGCACTTACGACATCTTTACTGCTTGAAAGATATCTGTAAGCTTTAACAAGTTGCATATAGTCATCTTCGTTGTCACTTGCGCTAGGTTCAGCAAATGTAATTTTATCAGTAGGAAGATAAGCAGCTTGCAAATCTTTAGGGCCTGTAATCTCTGGTTTTTCATTGTCGCCATAGTCAGCAGCAGTCTTAAGATCCATATCTAAAATAAGTTGAGCTCTGTCACCTTTCTCAATGGCATAAGCATCTCTTGCTTCATAGACAATTCTGTAAGTTTGAGTTGTAAAAGTATAGTTGTAATTAATATAAGCAAAGCCTTGGCTTACAAGTTGAGTCTTAATCGACTCTAAATCAAAGTTTTTATCTTCTGAGTCTAAAATAGTCCCCTCAGCGAATGTGAAACTAGATTTATCAACTGGATTTGTAGTGTAGCTATTTGTAACGATTAAATACTTGTGATCTTTAAGCCAAGTAGCAATTGCAGCCTCGTTGCTTGTATCAACGTCGTCTTTAAGCATATCACGAAGAACCGAGAAATTGTCTGAAATAAATTGCGTGTAGCCATTGAAATTGAAGATAAGATTGTACTGTGCATAATCATTGGTTTCAACTCTGACAGTAGAACCTGCATCGCGAATTAATCTAGTAAGACGCATATCTTCAAGTTTTGCAGCATTGTCAGTCGCACCAATAGCGTAAACTACAAAATTGTTAACTTTAGCCGAAGATTTAGATTTAGCTTTGGCAGAAATATAATTATCGTCACTATCTTTAGAATAATCAGGGTTACCATCATAAACGTAAACAGTAGGAAGTTGCTGGTCTTTAACGCCTGTAACATAGAATGTGGTTGTTTCAGATTTTGCAATATTGCCATAGAAATCTTTAACAACGTAAGAGATTCTATAATCGCCATCTGCTTCAGCTTGGAAATAATATTTGCCAGTTTCTTCGTCTTTAATTAAGCTTGAAGGACTGTCTATATAATTGCCGTTAACTCTACGAGCAACTGAAATAGTATAAGAAACTTCTACGGTTTCGCTTGCAGGTTTATCAGTTGAAGAAGTTACCCCCTTAACTGCAGGAAGCTCAGTTTTAACGCCAGTCATTGCAGTAGTGAATGGTGTAGTTGCCCATGAAGCATTCAAAGTGTATCCTGGTTTATCATCTTTAGTAAAGTGCTTATTTGAAACTTCAAATGTTTTTTCAGTAGAGGTTACAAACACGCTGTTTTGATAGAAAGAATAACTGATGGTGTAGTTGCCAACTCCACTTGTGTTTTTAATAGTGTCACCATCAATAATGAACTTATTATTTTCATCTCTAGTTACAGCAATTCCCTCAGTAGAGCCACCTGAAACAGAAACAATAATATAACTTGTTTTAGATTGTCCAGTAGCTTCATTTTTGTCAAGGAAATACTCTAAATCCGCATTGCCATCTTTAATAAGGTTATCGTTTTCATCATATACAGTTGGAAGAGGAAGTACTATATCTGTATAGCCTTTGCCAAGAGCTTCTAAATAACCAAGGTCGTAAACAGATGGTATAATACCCTCGTCAAAATTTGAAAATTTGAAATAAGCATCGGAAACTTCACACTCTACTTCATATTCATAAGTGTATTTATTATCAAGATTATCTGTCACATTATATGAAATTACATATGTTCCCACACGCTTAGGAGTAAAAGTACCATAAATACTTTCACTAGCATCATAACTATCAGCATCAAAGGTTTCAGTATCAGTGGTATTTTTATAAGTGATTACAACAGAAGATTCCCACCCTGATGGCGTTGCATTTGCGGCATCTCCGATAACAAATGTATTGCTAGAACTTTTGAATTTAGCAATAGGAGCAGAATATTTCCCGCCCTTAACAACGCTGTTTTTAGGAGCTGATTCAATTACAATAGTATTTAAATCATTCACATTAACAGTTTCTGCTAAAGCAGCCACTGCATTTGTAGGGACAAATGAAAAACACATAACAGCAGCTACGGCAAAAAACATGCCTTTATAAAGTCCCTTAAATTTGTTTTTGAATTTAGTCATAATTTCTTTCCTCGCAATTAAATATTGATATAACTAGCCTATATTCTATCGCAAAACAGCATTCTTGTCAACCATTTTTCGACTTAAAAGCAAAAATATTTTGTGAGTAAGAAAAGTATTTATCCTAGAGAAAAATGACTACTTTTGTCGAAGAGAAAAATTTATATAATTTTGCACATTCCATGCACAAAATTTCATATTAAACAATAGTATGTTAATGTGAAAGCGAAAACGGCTTTCGCGCTACATAAGTACATTTCTAGGAGGAAATAATGAACTTTTTTAATAACTCAAACTGCGGAAACGGTGGCTTCGGCGGCTGTGACTGCTGCAGTATAGTATTATTATTAATAATAATGCAATGCCTTTGCGGCTGTGGCAACAATGGCGGCATTGATTGCTGCACTTTAATCTTATTGCTCTTATTATGCGGATGCGGAAATAATTGCAATAGCAGATGCTAAAAATATAAAACACGGATAAAAGCCGTGTTTTTTTATAAAAATTTTTCAAAATCTCTTTACAATAGCACTTTTTTTATGTAAAATATAGTATAAACAAAATTTGGAGGAAAAAATGAGATTTGAAAGAGGTACTGAAGTTTTATGGCATGACCGCAGACGCCGTTTTGGCTTGCCACTGTCATTCTATAGATATTACATAGTTAAAAAAGAAGGCGAATGGTTGAAAATATTCCGCCATAAAGGCTTCTTGACAGCAATCATAGATGAAATAAATGTGTACAGATGTACAGATATTGCTTTGATTGAAACTCTTGGCGATAAAATCTTCAAAACTGGCACTATTGAAATCCTTAGCAATGATGAGCGTGCACCTGTATTCCATTTCCGTCATATCAAAAATCCATATGAGGTACGTGATAAATTATCAAACCTTATAGAAATTGAACGCCGTAAGCGTCATGTTGGCATCACAGAAATTCAACACTAAGAAAATCCCTCCCCTGCTCAAAGGGGGATTTTTTTTAATGAATAGTGAAGAATAAAAAGTGAACGATTATGGATGAATAAAGAATTTTATACATCTTAAATAATAAAATAAAAAAACTTTGAAAAAGTTATAAAAATCAGTTGACAAAGAAAACGATATTTGATATATTAAAAGAGCATTGAAAAACATGCTTTATGGAAGTTTAGCTCAGCTGGGAGAGCATCTGCCTTACAAGCAGAGGGTCATAGGTTCGAGCCCTATAACTTCCACCAAAAAAACACCGTAAGGTGTTTTTTATTTTGCATTCATGCAAAATGCTGGCTGCGTGAGCAGACAAAGGTGGTTAGTTAAAAGGTTCTGCGAATTTATGAGCGGGTTCTTATAACTTCCATCATAGCAAACAAAAGTGGCGCAGCCACTAGGCTGGTGGAAGATTACAAGCTTTGCGCACACTTACATAGCCCCTCCGCTTTTAACTTACACCAAAATGACGAAAGGCATTTTTTATTGCCAAAGGCAATATAACCGCTTTGCACGCAAAGCGGGGTGGAAGATTACAAGCTTTGCGCACACTTACATAACACTACTTCGCTTATAACTTACACAAACAAAACACTTTATATTCTCTAAGATTTCTCCGCTGTGCGCCCGTATGTCACCTCGACCGTAGCAGAGAGGTCTTAGGCGCTTCAGTCGAAATGACAAAAAGAAGCCATTAAGTTACTTATTATAAAATAACATAAGATACATTTGCGCTTCGCGTATTTTTTTAAGAATAAACTTCTTTTTTCAATCATCCATCAGCTGAGATTTCTCCGCTGCGCGCCCACATGTCACCTCGACCGTAGCGGAGAGGTCTCGGGCGCTTCGGTCGAAATGACAAAAAAGAACTCCAAATTAGAGTTCTTTTTTTTAAAAGTCTGTTAATCCCAACAAATAATCGGTTGTTGTTTTAAACTCCACCGCTATTTTTATGAGCATAGATAAATTTGGCTCTAACTGCCCTATTTCCCATTTTGCAACCCTCGACTGGCTGACACCCAAAATTTCCGCAACTTTATATTGCGATAATTTTAACTCTGTCCTTATAGTCTTAAATCTTTCAGCAAATTTCAATTCCATTAATCTTCCACACCTAAAAGATAACCTACAGTCACCTCAAAATACAAGGCTATATCCGCTAACATCTCTAAACTAGGCTGTTGCTTTCCAGTTTCCCAATGATAAATTGTTGTTCTAGAAACATGAAAAACATCTCCAAGGTCTTTTTGAGAAATCCCTTTTTCTTCTCTCAGTTCTTTAAGTCTTTCCGAAAAATACACTTTCATAGCCTTCTCCAAAATTGATTATTTAATTCAATATAAATATATTAAATTCCCATACGCAATGCGTATATATTTCACAAAATAGAAATTTTAATATATACTATCGCACATAAGGAAAACAAAATGGA
>CAOQRA010000011.1:15402-27841 GCA_948512295.1 uncultured Eubacteriales bacterium | reverse complement strand
GGCTTGGCAACTTCTATGATAAAATATGTTTTGCAAGCAAAAGTGTAGGATTTGAAAACGGTATACGCGCGTTAGGACCAAACCTCATCGTCACTGACGAGCTTGGCGGAGAAAAAGACATCGAAGCTGTGCGATATGCTGCAAACTGCGGCGTAAATATTCTAGCCTCAGTACACTCGGACAGCATAGAGTCTTTCACTAAAAAACCATGCTACGCTACGCTTATATCTGAAAAGTTATTCAAAAGATATGTACTTTTATCCTTGCGCAAAGGACCTGGCACGCTAGAGGGAATCTACAACGAAAACTTTGCAAGAATTACAAAGTATTAAGGAGGGATTATGAAATTTATACTGCTTGGCGCTCTTATGTTCATTTGTATTTTTATAGGATATATAATTTCGTTAAAATACTCTCGACGTGCTAAATTTTTTAAAACTATTGTAATGCTCTGCCAAAAACTGAATGTGGAAATCAATTTCTCACGAGAACGATTAAAAGCACTCTTTTTATCTTTTGATGAAAAAACTCAAAAGCAGCTTGCGAGTCTTGACAAAAACTACATTGAATATCTTGAAAATAACTCACAGCTAACCGAAGAAAACTTATTTAAAGGTATTACATTTTTAAAACAAAATGAAAAAGATTTGCTTTTATTATTTTTTAAAAGCTTAGGCAGAAGCGACCTTGCAAGTCAAAGCCAAGAGCTTTCAAACTATGAAAAACGTTTTACAGAATTTTCGGAGCTGTCTTCTTCGGAAAATAAAAAGTTTGGCTCTCTTTCAATTAAACTCGGCATTATTGCAGGGCTTGTGGTCGTCGTTCTATTTTGTTAAAAGGAGAAAAAATGGGTGTGGATATTATTTTTAAGATTGCGGCTATAGGCCTTTTGACTGCCATTGTGGGGCAAATCTTAAAACAAACTGGAAAAGACGAAATAGGCACTCTTGCAACGCTTGCAGGTTTAATTCTTGTTATAATCATGGTTTTAAATATGTTTGGCGATTTATTTACAACTATTAAAACAATTTTTAATTTCTAGGGGTGATATGGATATTATTTTCAAAATAGTAGCTATCGGTCTGATTACTGCGATTGCAAGCATTATTGTCCGACCAATAAAAAGCGATTTTGCGCTGATAATTGCTCTTGCTGGGGGAGTGATTATTTTAGCAATGATAGTAAACTATCTGTCCTCTGTATTAAACTCTCTAAATTTAATTGTAAATACAACTGGCATATCTGGAAATCTATATACTCTTCTTCTTAAAATTGTAGGCATTGGTTATTTAATAGAATTTACTGCAAATCTGTGTTCCGATACTGGCAATTCCAGTCTTGGTGATAAAGTTCTGCTTGGCGGAAAACTTGTAATCATGGTTATGGCAATGCCGATTGTGACAAGCATTCTGCAAATTATTATGGAGCTTTTGCCATGAGATATAAATTACAAATTAAAAAGCCTATATTAAGCGGTAAAAAACGATTTTGGATTGTGGTAATATTTATAGCGTTTATGTTCATGTTTTTACCCATGCCAATGCAAAACGAAACTTTTGCGGACACAGGTCTAACTTATGAAGAAATTCAATCGCAGCTTGAAAATAATATTAAAGACCAGCTAGGAGATTTAAACTTCTCTGAGATAGAAGAGATAATAAAAAACTTAAATAATCCTCAAAATCAAATATTTGGTGCGGCTTCCTTTCTGGAAAAACTTAAACTAATTTTATCTGGAGATTTTGCTCAGAATGCAAATAGTTTATGGGAAGCGTTGTTAAGCGTGTTATTTAACAGTCTTTTAAAATATCTACCCATTATCTCGGCTGTAGTTGCTATTTCCATTTTTGGCGGTATGCTTCAAGGCTTAAAACCAAATACTAATGGTAAATCAATTTCAAATATTATTCATTTTGTATCTTACGGCATGGTTGTAGTAACACTTCTAACAATTGTCGCTCAATTAGTTCAGATGACCAGCGGTGTTATTACAAGCATAAAAGCTCAAATGGATGCAATCTTTCCCGTGCTGCTTACACTTTTGACGGCACTTGGTGGCACTGTGTCAGTCAGCATTTACCAGCCAGCGATGGGCTTATTAACAGGTGTTATTTTAAATCTGTTTAACTATGTACTGCTTCCAATCTTTATTTTCTCCATAGTCTTCAGTGTAATATCCAACCTTTCAAATAATGTTAAACTTGATAAGTTCACCTCATTTTTTAATTCAACTTATAAATGGCTTGTCGGTCTGATTTTCACTATATTCACAGCGTTTATATCCATTCAAGGAATTACGGCAGGCTCAATTGATGGAATATCCATTCGCACTGCCAAATATGCCATTAAATCTTATATTCCGCTTGTAGGAGGGTATTTATCAGATGGTATAGGCCTAATTCTTGCAAGTTCCTCACTAATCAAAAATGCAGTGGGAGCTGGTGGACTAATTTTACTTTTAGCTTCTGTGCTTTCGCCACTTATCGAGATAGTTTTATTCATGCTCGCCCTTAAATTAATCGCTGGCATTGTGCAGCCTCTTGGAAATAGCCAAATTGCCAACTTTCTATCTATGCTTGCAAAAAGCATGACAATGCTTATAAGCCTGATTATCGCCGTGTCTTTTATATATTTTATTATGCTTGGACTTATCATGTGCACTGCAGGAATCGTATAAGGAGGAGAAATGATTGCATCAATGTCAAGTTGGATTTTGTCAATCGCTGGAGTTATATGTTTGTCCGTTATAGTTGAACTAATTCTTCCAAACGGTCAGATGAACAAATATATAAAAGGAATTTTTGCATTTATTATTATACTAGTGATAATCATGCCAGTGCCAAAGCTTATTAAAATGAAGATTGATTTATCTAATGTATTTTCCACAAATGAAATAGTTTTACAGGAAGAATATCTCTATCAATTAAATTTAGACAAAATTATGAGCATGAAAGCTGATGTAGAAAAAGAAAGTTCTGCACAAGGTTACTCAAATGTCGTTGTGTCTATCAATGCAGACATATTTTCATCAAGCATAGTTATAAAGTCTGTTTATGTCGATATTAGTCGTATTGGAATAAAGCAAAATGCGCCTCATAAAGATATAATAGAGATAAGGAAATTTCTCGCATCTCTTATCAAAAGTCGAATAAAAATAGAGGAGGAAAAAATATATTTTAATGAGTAAGTTGACACAACTATTTCAAAAAACGTTTGAAAAACTTAAAAAGATAAAGCATATAGAAATTTACATTGCAGTAATATTCGCTGTGTTAATCTTGATTATATATTTCTCATCAACGACAACCAAAAAGCCTGAAAAAACTAATCCTGAAAATCCAGCTGAAATTATTGAAAGTTTTTCCTCTTCAGCGGAATATGCCGAATACCTTGAGAATAAATTAGTTAATGTACTAGCCAGTGTTAAGGGAGCAGGAAATGTAAATGTAATCATTACCTTAGAGGGCGGTTTTGAATACATTTATGCAACTGAAGAGGAAACTAAAATCAGTGCAGACGGCGGACAAGTTATACTTTCTAAAATAATACTAGTCGATGGCAAACCTGTGCTTGAAAAGGAAGTTTATCCTATTGTCAAAGGCGTTGTCGTGACGGCTAGTGGAGCAGATGATGTCAAAGTGAGAATGAATATACTCACAGCCTTACAATCGGTGATAGAGGCTGGAAATATCACCATATTAACAGGAAATTAAAAGGAGATATTTATGAAAAAAAGAACTAAAATTATTATACTTTCAGTTATGATTGTACTTCTTGGCGTTACTGGATATTTAAACATAGCCCTCAATAGACAAGCTGTTGATCCTGGCACAACTACCACAACTTCAAGTTATTTTGCAAGTTATAGGTCTGACAGAGAAGCTACTCGTGACCAAGAAATGCTTTACTATGATGCTATTATTGCTAACACCTCAACTACAGCTGAGGCAGTAAAAGAAGCTCAAGCTGCAAGACTTAATCTTGTAAATCTTATGGAAAAAGAACTTGTTATTGAAGGACTTATTAAAGCTAAAGGTTTTGAGGATTGCGTTGTGACAATTTCTTCCGATAATGTCAATGCAGTTGTAAAAAGCGCAAATCTTACAGATCCACAAGTTGCTCAAATTGTTTCCGTTATTCAAAGTCAACTTGGCGCAAGTATAGAAAATATTAAAGTAATTCCAGTTGATTAATTTGGGTAAATTATTTGCCAAAAGAAATATGATTATGATATACTAGCCTTGATTTAGGAGAAAAACATGGCAAAAAAGCAAAATGGACTTCCAAATAAAGGTAAAGTTGACATTGATAGAGATATTTTACTTTCTATAATTAATCTAGCTGCAAAAGAAATAAGCGGGGTAGATAGTCTGACAAATGACTATCTTCCTTGGATTAAACGTCCTTTTAAAAAGAAATCTGAAGGAGTGCAAATCAAATTTGAAAATAACAGCACTATCAAAATTGATATTTATATGATTGTTAAAGTAGGCTACAGCGTGCCTGACATTGCATTCCGTGTTCAAGAGAATGTAAAAAATAGCTTAAACTCAATGGTAGGGCTTAAACCAGGCAAAATTAATGTGCATGTATACGGCGTCGTTTGCGACAAAGACGAGGTTGAATAATGAGACGCGACGCAAGAGAGCTGGCATTTCAAGTTATATTTGCAAGTCTATTTACAAAGCAAGAAGATGAAGATGTTTTTTCCTCTTTAAAAAAACAAGAAGATGTTATGTTTTCTAAAAGCATAATATCAGCTTACATAACAAACTTTGAGATTTTAACAAATTTGTTAGAAAAAAACTTAAATGGATATGAACTTTCTAGAGTATACAAAACCGACCTTGCACTACTATACTCAGCACTTGCAGAGATAATATATGTAGGCTCTCCTAAACAAGTAGTTATCAATGAAACACTTGAAATAGCAAAAAAATATTCCACAGAAAAAAGTTTTAAGTTTATAAACGGAGTACTCTCAGCCATTTTAAGGGAAACAAATTAGTGGAAACAATTTCAGTAAGTCAATTAAACGGATATATTAAAAGAATATTTGAAAATGAAGAGCTTCTCCATAATATAGCAGTTATCGGGGAAGTTTTTGGCGTGTCTACCTCGCGTCAAATTACATACTTTTTTCTTAAAGATGAAGAGTCTACTCTTCCTTGCGTTTGCTTTTATCCTAATATTGCAAGTGAAATAAAGGAAGGTGCCAAAATTGTGGCAGTAGGAAACCCCACCTTTTATAGTAAAGGCGGGAAATTCAGTTTTAATGTTATACGACTTGAATCGCAAGGTCAAGGCGACCTATATTCTCAATTTTTAAAACTTAAAGAAAAACTTGAAAATGAAGGGCTATTTGCAGCTTCTCACAAAAAGCCAATGCCTAAAACTATCAACCGCATTGGTGTAATAACTTCTAGAGAAGGGGCTGTGATTCAAGACATAAAAAATGTTGCTTGGCGAAGAAATCCTAATGTCGACATCGTGCTATATTCCACAAAGGTTCAGGGGAGTCATTCAGAACTTGAGATTGCAAAAGCGATTGAAGATATGGATAGTTTCGCTAATGTAGACGTGATAGTCGTTGCTAGAGGGGGCGGCAGTTTAGAGGACTTAGCAGCATATAATACTGAAATAGTAGCACGTGCAACCTACAATTGTAATAAACCTATTGTCTCCGCAGTGGGACATGAAACCGACTTTACAATAATTGACTTTGTAAGCGATCTTCGTGCGCCAACTCCATCAGCAGCTGCTGAACTTTTAACCTACAATATGCAGACTACAAAAGAAGAATTTTTGAAGCTTGTCAAAAATTTTATCTCACGTATGATAGATTATTATAATGCCAGACAAACTCAAGAAATTTTTAATCTGTCACGTTGCACTCAAGCGATTAATAATAGTTATCTTGAAAAATTAAGAAAATTTAATATACAAAAATTAAAATTTTGTCAAAACACTGAAAAATATTATGATGAATGTGCTTATAAATTAGGTTTAAACGAAACTATATTAAATAAATTAAATCCAAAAACAATACTTAAACAAGGATATGCTAAGATTGAACAAAACGAGATTGGAATAGCTAATACCTCACAAATAAATTATGATAATCATTTAAACATCATATTTTACGATGGGGAAATTAAAGCCAAACCTTTAAAGGAGGAATTATGAGTTACGAAGAAGCCAGCAATGAATTAGAAAACATCATAGCTAAACTTGAAAATGGTTCAATTACCATGAGTGAAGCTATGCAACTTTTTGACAGAGGAGCAGAACTTGCTAAAATATGTTTCTCACATCTTGAAAAAGCAAAGGGGAAAATCACAGAAGTAAAAATGAACTTAGGTAAACTAACTGAAGAGGATAATATTTTACCTTTTTAATCCATATATTACTCTATGAAGAAGTATGGAAAAGTAGTTGTAGAAAGCGTACGTGGACATAGAAATTGGGCTGTTCAGGTTTTTGTTCTTTCTATAAGTCTTTCACTTGCTTTTGGCTTTTTAAGTCAAACTTTGCTCTCATCTTTGGGCGCCGTTTTTGCAAGCTTTGGCATTGCTGTTTTTATATTTTTAAGCGTTGTATTTGATATGCTTGGCATTGCCGCAGCTAGCGCGGAAGAGGAGCAGTTTTTAAAATGGAATAAAGAGGGAATACGCGGCGCTGCAGTCGGACTTAAACTCGTCAAGCATTGCGAAAAGGTATGTTCTTTTTGCGCGGACGTAGTAGGAGATATTTGCTCAACGCTATGCGGCGCGGGCGGTGCGTGCATTGTGATTGCATTAACTAAATCCATCACTAGCCCAGCACTTATCATGCTGATATCCGTTTCTGTTAGCGCTCTGATAGCGGGCTTAACAATATTTTTCAAAGCACTTATGAAACAACGCGCGCTTAATAATTCAAACAACATAATTTTGAAGCTAGGACTTATCCTAGAAAAAACTATTTTTAGGCAAAAAAAATGATGAAAATAATGAAAAATAGTTGACAAAGTTTATAAGATATGCTAATATTTAAACATGAAAGTAGAAGTTTCCACTTCTCACCAGTCGAAAATCGCTTTGACTTGGTAAAAACTTAATTTTTGAAATTGGTTTTTTTGGTGGAAATTTTATGCTTCCACCAATATTTTTTTAAAAGGGGTACACAACAATTTTTAAGGAATTATTAATCAATGAGCAAATTAATGCAAGCGAAGTAAGGCTTATAGGCGACAATGGCGAACAGCTTGGAATTATGCCTATAAATGAGGCTCTTTCAACTGCAGAAAGTAAAGGGCTTGACCTTGTAATGATGTCAGGCGCAGCTAAGCCACCAGTTTGCAAAATTCTCAATTATGGCAAATTTAAATATGAAGCTATAAAAAAGGATAAAGAAGTGCGTAAGGCTCAAAAAATTGTAGAAACAAGAGAACTTCGCTTATCTATGACCATAGAGGAATATGACATAGCTTATCGCGTTAAAAATGCTATAAAGTTTTTACAAGCGGGCGATAAAGTCAAGTTAGTGCTTCGTATGAAGGGTCGTCAGCAAGCATATACCGCAAGAGCGATTGAAATAATGAAAGACTTTGTTTCACGCGTTGCTGAATATGGCTATACTGAAAAAGACCCAGAAGTTACTGGACGAATTATTTTTGTTGTAATAAACCCAAAGAAATCATAAAAGGAGAAGAAAAATGCCAAAACAAAAAACACACAGCGGCGCTAAAAAACGTTTCCGCGTAACAGCAAATGGTAAAATTAAATTTGCTAGACCAAATAAAGGTCACTTCCTTACTAACAAACCAAAAGCAAGGAAAAGAAAACTAAGAAAAGGATCATATATTGCAGGAAAGAACGCTGACAATATCAAGTCACTTTTGTGCAAATAATAGAGGAGGAGTAAAATGAGAATTAAAAGAACAGTTAATGCATTAAAAAAACGCCGCTCTATTTTAAAGAGCGCAAAAGGTTATCGCGGAGCTAAGTCAAAACTTTACAGAACAGCTCGCGAACAAGTGATGAAATCAGGTCAATATGCATATATTGGTCGTAAACAAAAGAAAAGAGATTTCCGCGCACTTTGGATAACAAGAATCAATGCGGCTTGTCACCAAAACGGAATTTCTTATTCAAGATTTATCGCTGGACTTAAATCTAAGAATATTGAACTTAACCGTAAAGTCCTTGCTGACATGGCAGTACGCGAGCCAGAGGCATTCTCAGCACTTGTAGCACAAGTAAAATAAAATTGATGACAAACACGTGCACTTATGTCATTTCGACCAAGCGTAGTGCGTGGAGAAAATTTTTGGCTTCTAAGCCTTGAGATTCTTCAATGTACCTTGCTTGCAAGGTTCCGCTCAGAATGACATGGTGGGCATGTCATTTCGTTATTTAAAGAGGTACTTTATGCAAAAAGCAAGCCAAAACCTAATAAAAGAACTCAAAAAGCAAAAACGAGAAAATCGTGATTTGCTTTTTTTGGATAATATCAAAATTATAAAGGATGCACTTAAAAAGGGGCTTACTCCACAATATATTTTTGTGTGTGATGAAAACCTTAATCAGTGGGGTGATAAATATCCAATCTATAAAGTTGATGGGGTGGCTATCGAACAACTTTCCTCATCAAAAACACCACAGGGAGTATTATGCGTTGCATACTACCCACAATATATAGCAAAAAAGCCTATATCCAACTTTTTAGTACTTGATAAAATTCAAGACCCAGGCAATGCAGGCACACTTATTCGCACCGCCACTGCTTGCGGCTTTGACAGCGTGTTTATGCTCGACAGTGTGTCCGTCACAAATGATAAACTGGTGCGTAGCAGCGTGGGAACAATTTTTGATATAAATATCTACGAGATGAGCGAAGAAGAATTTGCAAAATATGCAAAAGATTGGAAACTTGACCTCATAAAAGCGGACATGAACGGCGAAAATGTGTTTGAATGCACATTTGAAAATGCGGTCGGAGTTGTTGTTGGCAATGAGGGACAGGGTGTCAGCGAAGAAATTTCAAATATTTGCAATAAAAGCGTCAAAATCCCGATGTCGCCAAAGGTTGAAAGCCTAAACGCAGCCGTCAGCGGCTCAATTATAATGTATCAAATGAATAAACATAAAATTTAAAACAACCTTTGAATATTAAATTATTTTATTTGACAAACGCGTGAGAATATGTTAAATTTTTATAGAAATTTTAAAAGAAAAAATTAGGAGGAAAAACAATGTCAGGACACTCAAAATGGCATAATATTCAAGCAAGAAAGGGCAAGAGTGATGCAGCACGCGGAAAAATCTTTACAAAACTTGGTCGCGAGATTGCGGTTACAGTCAAGGCGGGCGGCTCTGACCCATCGACCAACGCTAAACTTCGCGATGTTATTGCCAAAGCTAAACAAAACAATATGCCAAATGACTCAATTGAACGCTCCATCAAAAAAGCAGCGGGCGAGCTTTCTGGCGTCAACTATGAAAGTTGCACTTATGAGGGTTATGGCGCGGGCGGTAGCGCAGTGATTGTCGACTGCCTTACTGACAACAAAAATCGTACCGCGGGTGATGTACGTCATGCTTTTGACAAATTTGGTGGCAGTTTGGGCGCGACTGGCTGTGTAAGTTATCTATTCCAGCGAAAGGGCGTAATTGAAGTTACAATCGAGGGAAAAGATGCTGACGAGCTTATGCTTACCGCTCTCGACGCGGGCGCTAAAGACGTCAATGAATATGATGATAGTCTTGAAATTATTACTGAGCCGAACGACTGTGCTAAAGTGGCAGAAGAATTGCAAAAGGCGGGCTATGAAGTTATATCTCAAGAAGTGACCTTGGTTCCAGATAGTTATGTCGACCTAGAAGAGGCTAAAATGATTTCCTTTACCAAAATGCTTGATATGCTTGAAGATCTAGATGACGTGCAAGAAGTTTATCACAATGTTAATATGCCGGATGAAGAATAAAAAGCGACATTTTTCTACTTATTGCGAATATCTTGCAAAAATATTGACAATTATATTTTAATATGTTAAAATTATTTATAATTGGAGGGGAATTATGTTTGATTACTCTAAAGTGCAAGAAGAAATTGATGAAAGAAACGAGAGAATCGCTTCAAGCGGTCAAAACACCGCTAAAAAAAAGGTGGCAGAGCCTGTTAAACCTGCAAACCCTACAGAAAATAAACCTTCACAGCAAGAGCTTATTGAGGAAGAGCGCAAAGCGCGCAAAACAGATCCTCTTCTTGCGCAAAGAGTTGAAGAAGGGACCATGCATTTAGCAAGAAAACGGGAAGGGTTCTTTGACAGAACTCCACTTGAAAAATGGGCAGAGGAAGAAAGCGAATAAGGCTTTCTTTTTTATGTAAAATGTAATTCTACGCGAGGCTATTAGGTGTAGTAGCTGAATTTCAAAAATAGCATAACATGACAAATCTCTAAATTCGATTGACTTAGTTTTATATATTATATATAATATATATCATGATAATATTAGGAATTGACCCTGGTTTTGGAATTATCGGTTACGGCGTTATTGACACGAATAGGGCTGGCTTGCTTATCGATTATGGAGCAATTACCACTATGAAAGAGGCAAGTTTTCCCGAAAGATTACAAGAGATTGAAGAAAACTTAAAAGTGATATTTGACACATATAAACCAGATGTCGTGGCGATTGAAGAGCTTTTTTATTTTAAAAATCAAAAAACAGTTATTCAAGTGGCGGAGGCAAGGGGAGTTATCATTCTCGCTTGCCAAAAATATTGCGGTAAGATTTTTGAGTACACACCACTTCAAATCAAACAAGCTCTTACTGGACAAGGACGTGCAGAAAAAGCACAAGTGCAATATATGGTCAAGGCAATACTCGGACTTAAATCCATTCCAAAACCCGACGATGCAGCAGACGCACTTGCGGTTGCCATCTGCCACAGCCAAACAAGCAAAGACTTAAATCAGAATATGGCACGATAGGAGAAAATTATGAACAATAAAATAAAAAGGAGAAATATATGAACGAGCAACCAATACAAACAATTTTAAAATCAGGACAACAATACAGACAAAACTATGTTCAAAAGTTGCATGGGCTCACTTTGACAGTGCCTACAAAAATCAAACAACAATATCCAAGCCTAACACGCTGGGAAAAGATGTTTATAAACTCGTTCTATGAGGGCAAATCTCGTCCTACTGGACAAAGACGCGAGGAAAAAGTGCGTGCCGACATTGAAGCAGAATGGCAAAGGCTTTGCGCTCTTGATAAAAGAGAGTTTGTAATTGACAGCGTTGACAATCCTGACCTTGACCGCGAGTTTGAAAGCGAAGTTAAAGCACTCCGCGCAAGGGGTGAGGGACAAACCGCAGACTACTCGGAAAGCCATAAAAATGAAGTCAAGGCAGAAATGGCAAAACAATCTTCCCAAACACTTTATGAGGAATATCGTCATATTGTAGATTTCATATCTTCCACAAGTTTTGAACTTGCATTTAAAGTTTTAATGCTGAGAGAAACGCTTGCAAAGACATACAAAAAAGACAAAGATGGAGACAACGAAAAAACAATTGTCAAACCTCGTGAGCCACACAAGACGATCGCCTCGCATATGACACTCAATCAAGATGTTTTAAACACTATTTACAATGAGGTGGAAGCATATTCAAATTTTGCAAACCTTTACTTTGCAGGGGTTGCAATTTCAAACAAAACAATTTCACAAAAAAGTGGAGTTAAAATTTCAGGTCTTGATACCTTTGGTATGGGTAAATGGATTAAGTTTGAAGGCAAACGTTCCAATCCAGAAAAGTATATTCAAAATGCTCAAGCGCTTGCTGCACTCGTGCAAGAAACGCCATGGTGCACAAAAACTCTTGCAGCTGCACAACTGGAACAAGGTGACTTTTTCGTCTTTGTTGACAATGATAATAAGCCTCACATCGCAGTCAAAATGTCAGGCAACACGGTTGATGAAGTAAGAGGCACACAAAACGGAAACGGTCAGGAGTTAGAGCCCGAATATCGCAAAGTCGCTGTGGAATTTTTGACGAAAAATCCAGAAGTGGAAGATGGCGACAAATGGCTCAAAAAAGAGGAGTGGAATGGCAAACTTATCAAATACCGTAAGCAAATTGAAAACAGCACTTTTGAAGAAAAAAGTGTACCAGACTTAATTGCAACAATATTTGATACCTCGGCAGATTACAAAGTACATGGAAAAGACAACTCAAACCTCGCCGCACTAAAAGCTGTTTTGCCAAAAATTGCAAAACAAATTGCCGAGCATTTTGGTTGTAAAGAGGAAGAAATCGCCTTTAATGATGTGTGTTTCTCCAGTTTCAAATTTTTAGGAATTACAAAACAACCTTATGTTATAATTTTGGGATATGCTGATTTCAGGGGCTCACAAATCACAGACCTGGGCTCTCTTCAATCTA
>CAOQRA010000011.1:0-15302 GCA_948512295.1 uncultured Eubacteriales bacterium | reverse complement strand
TATGCTGATTTCAGGGGCTCACAAATCACAGACCTGGGCTCTCTTCAATCTATTGACGGAAATGCTGATTTCAGGAACTCACAAGTTACGGACCTGGGTCAATTGCAATCAATCGGCGGAAATGCTGATTTCAGGAACTCACAAGTTACGGACCTGGGTCAATTGCAATCAATCGGCGGAAGTGCTAATTTTTATAACTCACAAGTCACAGACCTGGGCTCTCTTCAATCTATTGGCGGATATGCTGATTTCAGGGGCTCACAAATCACAGACCTGGGCTCTCTTCAATCTATTGGCGGAGATGCTGAATTCAGTAACTCACAAGTTACGGACCTGGGTCAATTGCAATCAATCGGCGGCATAATTTTCACAGACGAAACTTGTCCTATTGATGTAGAAGCTCAATTCAAGGAATATAATGGCAAATGGATACGCAAAGAACAAGAAAGTGAGGGGTGACGTACCAGTATACTTTGTTATTTCGAGCGGCGCATTTTCAAGAGGTTTCGACTGCAGGCTGCATATGTCCTTTCGACTGGAGCAAAACGAAATGGAGAAATTTCAAACCGCAATAAAATAAAAAGGAGAAAAAATGTTTTCATTTTTAAGAGGAATAATTGAAGAAAAAAGTGAGGGTTTGCTCGTACTGGATGTAGGCGGAGTGGGATATGAACTAGCGGTGTCTTCAAACACTCTGACAAGTCTGCCTCATGAGGGCGACATTGTAAAAATTTTTACATACATGGCAGTGCGTGAGGACGGGGTCTATCTTTTTGGCTTTGCCACGCGAGAAGAAAAGGAGTTATTTTTAAAACTTATCTCTGTTAGCGGCGTAGGTCCTAAAATGGCAATTGCAATTTTGTCAGGGCTTAATCTTTCAGACTTGTCTATTGCCATTCAAACGGGTGATGTCAAAATACTTTGCACAATCAAAGGCTTAGGCAAAAAGACTGCTGAAAGGATTTGTCTTGAACTTAAAAACAAAATAGGCTTGACAATGCCAAATGAAACAACTTTTAATGTAAACTACAACGAAGATGCGGTGTCACTAGCAACTGAAACACTTATTAGTCTTGGCATTAATAGGAATGAAGCCTACACGCTCGCACGTAGCTGCGCCGATGAAAATTCAACCGCGGAGGACATCATATCCAAAGCATTAAGGGGGTATAAAGCATGATAGAAAGTCATAGAGATGAAGTAAATGAAAGGGTTGTTACTTCCACTAAAAATATGACGGATGCCGAGATTGAAAACTCACTGCGTCCGACAAGCTTTGATGAGTATATCGGGCAAACAAAAGTCAAAGAGGCGCTAGAGGTTTATATCAAAGCAGCAAAGTCGCGCAAGGAAAGCCTTGACCACGTGCTTTTGTACGGACCTCCAGGCCTAGGCAAAACCACATTGTCGCACATCATCGCAAATGAACTTGGCAGCCAGTTTAAAGTGACATCAGGACCTGCGATTGAACACGCCGCCGACCTTGCCGCAATCCTAACAAACCTCAACCAAAACGATGTTTTATTCATTGACGAAATTCATAGACTTAACAAATCGGTAGAGGAGATTTTATATCCTGCAATGGAAGATTTTGCGCTCGACTTTATCGTAGGCAAGGGACCTTCCGCGCGCAATATGCGATTAAAAATAAAGCCGTTTACGCTAATCGGAGCAACAACACGCGCAGGGATGCTGACAAATCCGCTTCGTGACCGCTTTGGGATAATCTGCCGACTGGAGCTATATTCAGCCGAGGAACTGCAAATCATCATCACTCGTTCAGCAAAAATCCTTGGCATAGCGATTGACGATGAAGCCAGCCACGAAATTGCACTTCGCTCACGCGGTACGCCACGTATTGCAAATAGATTATTAAAGCGCGTACGCGACTATGCTGAAATTCAAGGGCAGGGGAAAATCACTAAAGACATAACTGACAAGACTTTGAAAATTATGGAGATTGACGAACTTGGGCTTGACCATATCGACCGCAAGATTTTAAATTCAATCATAGATAAATTTGGCGGCGGGCCAGTCGGACTTGACACGCTTGCAGCAACTATTTCAGAGGACTCTACCACAATCGAAGATGTCTATGAACCATATCTTTTGCAACTAGGGTTTATCTCACGCACTCCACGCGGCCGTGTCGCCTTAGAGCCAGCATATAACCATTTAGGAAGGGAGTATATAGGAGGGTAAAATAACAAAACATGAAAGTAATAATTTTTTGGGGCACTGAATGTAATGAAAACACTGCATGGATACCTTGGTTAAAAAATGAACTAAATAAAAAAATATTTCTTGTATAATTCCAAACCTACCAACACCAAATAATCAAACTTTTAAAGTTTGGTCTAGCGTTGCTAAGATGATACCAATTTACAATGACGATATAGTTGTTGGCTGGTCAACAGGTGCAATTTTTGCTGTACGTTTTTTTGTTTGAGAATTTTCTTAATATTAAAAAACTTATACTTGTAAGTGGTTTTAATAACTATGTTGGAAATGTTCCAAGCGTAGATAATATAAATCAAGACTTTTTTATGCATGACTTATCTCCCTCGCAAAATATTGTCGATGAAATAATTTGTATAAAAAGTGATAACGACCCGTTCATCTCACAGGAAGCATTAATCGAATTTGCAAACGAGCTAAATGCAAAAATAATAAATATACCAAACGGAGGACATTTTAATACCAATGCAGGATTTAATAAATTTGACGAATTATTAAACCTTATTGGGAAACAATTATGACAAATAAAAACTTACTTTTAAAAAGTTCCTACTATTATGATTTGCCAGAGGAACTCATAGCACAAACGCCAGTTGAGCCGCGTGACAGCGCTCGGCTGCTTGTTTGCCACAAAGATAGCGGTAAATTAGAGCATAAACACTTTTATGATATAGTCGACTATTTAAAAAAGGGCGATGTCCTAGTTGTAAATAATACGCGGGTACTTCCTGCGCGATTATTTGGCTACAAAGACACGGGCGCTAAGATTGAAATTTTGCTGCAAAAACGCATTGATCTCAAAACTTGGGAAGTGATTGCAAAGCCGTTTAAGCGGCTTAAAGAGGGGACACGGGTGACTTTTAATAAAGACTTAACTTGTACTATTTTACAAAAATTTGATTATGGCAGCTGTACAATAGAATTCGAGTTCGACGGAGTGTTTGAGCATCGTCTAAGCGAAGTCGGCACCGTTCCACTTCCTCCATATATTCATGAAAAACTAAAAGATAAGGAACGTTATCAAACAGTTTACGCCAAAGTTGAAGGCTCATCAGCAGCGCCTACAGCTGGTCTACATTTTACGCCACAGCTTCTTAACAAAATCAAAGCAAAAGGCGTGGAAATAGTGGAGGTTTTACTGCACGTTGGCTTAGGAACTTTCCGACCAGTAAAAGAGGATAATATCCTTGAGCATAAAATGCACTCCGAATACATTGAAATGAATGAAGTTAACGCTTCTATTATAAACAAAGCAAAAGCGGAAGGTAGGAGAGTGATTGCAGTTGGCACAACAAGCGTTCGTGTGCTTGAAAGTTGTGCAAAAACAAAAGGTCAAGTTGAAGCCTGCAAAAAAGAAACTCAGATATTCATATATCCGAGTTATGAATTTAAAGTGGTTGACGGACTTATCACCAATTTTCACCTGCCAGAAAGCACATTAATTATGCTTGTATCTGCCTTTTTAGGGTATGATAAAACAATGGAAGTTTATAACACTGCAGTTAAAGAAAAATACCGTTTTTTCAGCTTTGGGGATGCGAATTTATATATATAAAACACAACATATTGTATCTAATATGCACATACTACCTACAATATACACGTAAAGGAAAATAATATGGAAAAATATTTTAGTTATGAAGTTATAAAAACTTGTCCGCACACCGGAGCGCGTGCGGGAATTTTACATACTCCGCATGGTGATATTGAAACACCTATCTTTATGCCTGTCGGCACTCAAGCAACTGTCAAAGGGCTTAGACCCGAAGATTTGCACCAGCTTGGCGCGAAAATCATACTTTCAAATACTTATCACTTACATTTGCGACCGGGAGAGGAAATAGTCAAAAAAGCGGGCGGGCTTCACAAATTTATGAACTGGAATAAGCCAATTCTCACGGATAGTGGCGGATTTCAAGTGTTTAGTCTCGCAGACTTACGAAAGGTAAGCGATGAGGGGGTAGAATTTAAATCTCATCTTAATGGCGAACGAATTTTCATGACACCAGAAAAAGCTATTCAAATTGAAAACGCGCTAGGCGCAGATATTATAATGGCTTTTGACTGGTGCACCGACGCTAAAGAAAATGGCGGCGCAAGTTATGCTGACGCAGAAGAAGCTCGTAGAAAAACTAAAATTTGGCTTGAGCGCTGTGTTAAAACTCATAACAATCCAAAACAAATGTTATTTCCGATTGTTCAGGGCAACATTTATAAGGACTTGCGCGCTAAATGCGTGGAAGATTGCCTGCCTTATGCCAAATGCGGAATTGCAATCGGTGGACTTTCTGTCGGAGAAGAGAAAAGTATTATGTATGACATCCTTGACTTTTTAAACCCGCTGCTTCCTAATAACCAGCCAAGATACTTAATGGGCGTTGGCTCGCCAGATTGTCTTGTAGAAGGCTACGCAAGAGGAATTGATATGATGGACTGCGTACTTCCTACTCGCATTGCTCGCAACGGCACGGCGTTTACTCGCAAAGGTAAGATTGCAGTTAAAAACGCAGCATATAAAGAGGATTTCACGCCGATTGAAGAGGACTGCGACTGCTATGCGTGCAAAAACTTCACAAAAGCCTATATTAGACACCTCATCAACGCCGATGAAATGCTAGGTGCGGAACTTCTTTCAATCCATAACTTGCACTTTCTTTTAAAACTTGCAAAAGACTGTCGAAACGCAATTCTGAATGACAATTTTAAGGAATTTCATGATGAGTTTATTGCAAATTATAAAATTAAAAACAAGTTTTAAGTATAATTTTTTATATTAATGTAAAACTCATATTTAAAAATATTTGACTTTTTTCGTCGAATTCTTTAAAATCTTATTAAAAGGTGGATATATGAATAATAGTAAATTAGATAATAAAATTCAAGCACAATTAAATGCTTTTTATGACATTGTCAATAGTGAAAAAAATCAAAGCGGAGAAGTTGATAATAATACGCTTAATCAACTGCGCCTTATTAAAGAAAGACTTGCAAAATTGTATAATCAAAAAAGTCAAGAGATACCTTTAAAATCTAACGATAAAGGAAATATTCTAAACATTCAAATAAAAGAGCTCGAGTTTTATAATCAAACCAATGTAGAATTGGAAGACATTTCAACACTGTTTTGCGATTTATTGAATATGGAAATACTAATTGACAATGATTATCTACTGCTTGAATTAGTCAATATTTCAGATGAAATGTTTGATAAATATGAGCCGATACTTAATAACAGGGCGCTATTGACTATAGCTGTAAAAAAATATCCAAATAATCGAAATTTTAGGGCGGTATACAATCATTTTACGAACCAAGCCGAAAGTGAATAAATTCGAAACAAAGGAGAGCAAATGAAAACCATTTGGATTGATGTGGATGGCACGATTTGCAATAATGTCTATTATCAAGATTTTAATGCCGAGTTAGGAATTAATCTAACAGAAGAAACTATGACGAAGTATAGCATTGAGGATAACTATCCGTGTTCACAGCAGCACCTTCAAAATTATTATAAACGTCTTGTTTCCCACAATATTTATGACTATGCTCATTTGCTTCCAGATGCAAAAGAGGTTATAGAGAAGCTCAACGAAAAATATAAAGTTTATCTTTGCTCTTCTTGTGCGTTATCCTCATTGAAAGACGAGAGCGGATTATTTTTCAAAGAGAAGTATGATTTCTTACGCAAAGAACTACCATTTATTAACCCCAAGAATTATATTTTCACAGGTGCAAAAACTTTAATTCCTATTGATATTGCAATTGACGACAAAGCAAAAAATTTAATGGGCGAGGGCGTTAAAATGCGTTTACTTTTTACTGCTTTCCATAACAAAAATATAACAGATAGCGAACTTGCGTCCAATAACATGCTACGTGTCAATTCTTGGAAAGAAATTGAAAAATTATTGTTGACAAATTAATTATGGAGAGTAATATAGTTTTTAATTCAATATTTAGCATTATGCTATGCATAATAGCCACAATATGTAGTCAAAACTGTAAAAAACAAAATTAGATAATAATTTTACAAACTCTTAATTTTATTTGACTTAAATTCACTACTTAGTATATAATTATGGTAGTGATTTTTTTCACTTATTAAAAGGGGAACAACATGACATCATTATTATTAAATGTTGCTCCTGCAATCGCCGCTGTGATTGGTATTGTATGCGCTATAGTAGGTGTGGGACTTGGCATATTATTATATAAACTTATCGCAAATAAAAAAATCGGCAAATCTAAGTCAAATGCGGCTAAGATTATCGAAGAGGCTTATGCAGAAGCAAAATCAATTAAAAAAGAAGCAATTATAGACGCTAAGGAAGAAGCTCAAAAAATTAAAGAAGAGGCAAATACTGAAGCAAAAACAAGACGCAGCGAAATTCAAAAGGCGGAAGAGCGTCTTGACCAAAGAGAGGAATATGTAACAAAAAAAGAAGCCTCCATTGATAATAAACTTGAACAAATCGAAAAGGATAAAACCAATTTAGATAACGAGCGTACTAAAGTTTCACAAGTTTTAGAAGAGCAAAACAAGGTCAAAGAAGAGATGATGGCAAACCTAGAAAAAATCTCTGGCATGACAAAAAAAGAAGCGAAAGATATTTTAATTCAAAATATTACAGAAGAGGCAAAAAAAGACGCTGGCGTGCTTGTAAAACAAATTGAAGATGAAGCACGTGAGAATGCTGAAAATACAGCAAAAGAAATTGTAGTTGGCGCTATTCAAAAATGTGCAACCGATCTTTCCTCGGAAATGACGATTACTACTGTAGCTTTACCAAACGACGAAATGAAAGGACGTATTATTGGGCGCGAAGGAAGAAATATACGCTCAATTGAAAGCGTAACTGGAGTGGAACTTATTGTCGATGACACACCTGAAGCAATAACTATTTCAAGCTTTGATCCTATCCGACGCGAAATTGCTAGACTTTCTCTTGAAAAACTTATAATTGACGGACGTATTCATCCAACTCGCGTTGAAGAGGTGGTTGAAAAAGCTACTAAAGAAGTAGAAAAAGCCATCAAAGAAGCAGGCGATAATGCTTGTGCAGACGTAGGAATTTTCAACTTACATCCAGAACTCGTAAAAGTTCTTGGCAGACTAAAATATAGGACAAGCTATGGGCAAAATTGCTTAAAACATAGTATTGAAACTGCACTTCTTGCAGGTATGCTGGCAAGCGAACTCGGCGCAGATGCGAGCATAGCTAAACGTGGTGGACTGCTTCACGACATCGGTAAAGCCCTTGACCATGAAATAGAGGGTACACACGTTACAATCGGCGTCGACCTTGCAAAAAAATACAAAGAAAATCCAGCAGTTATTCACTGTATCGAAGCACACCATGGAAACGTACCATTTAACAGCATTGAGGCTATACTAGTTCAAGTGGCAGATGCAATTTCGTCTTCAAGACCAGGAGCAAGACGCGAAAGCTTTGAAAACTACATTAAACGTCTTGAGCAACTTGAGGGTATTGCAAACGGCTTCAAAGGCGTGGATAAGTCTTACGCTATTCAAGCAGGTCGTGAGGTGCGCATCATTGTCAAACCTAATGAAGTAAATGACAATGAAGCTATGTTCCTTGCAAAAGACATTGCTAAGAAAATTGAAGCAGAAATGCAATATCCAGGGCAAATTAAGGTAAATGTTATCCGTGAAAGCAGATTCTCTGATGTAGCGAAATAGGGCAAAGCTTCAGCTTTATATTTTCGAACTTTATACCTAAAGTACTACGGTCTTATCGTGACGTTTTGCCCTTTGCCGCTAAACGAAATCGCACTTTATTACTTTCCGTTAGCGGTTTGAGGCAACTTGCTTGTGGGGAAAATACAAAATTTAAAATATTAAAAAGGAAAAAGTTATGGCAGAGAATAACATAATAGACACAATCCATTATGACCAAGGTGGAGAACTTATTGAAGTCGCCAATGAAAATGGCGTTGGATTGAACAGACCAGCAACAAGAAAAGAAATCCACACTAAAGGGCTGTGGCATAGGGCTATCATTGTCGCAATCGTCAATGATGAAAACAAAATTCTTATTCAAAAGCGCTCCAAAACAAAAGAGAAATTTCCGGGACTTTGGGATTTGTCAACAGCTGGGCATGTCCATTTTGGGCAGGATAGCATAAGCTGTGCCGTGACTGAAATCATGGAAGAACTAGGTTATATGCTTCCTAAAAAAGTTGGGGTGCAAGATTTCCGTTTTATGGGATCTTTCCGCAATCAACTGTCACTTTCTGATACTTTTATAGAAAACCAATTTTATGATTTCTTCATATACAACCTTAATGTTCCACTTGCTGACATACACATACAAAAGGAAGAAGTGGAAGAGGTTCGTTATGCAACCATTTTTGAAATAAAAGAAATGGCAGACCAAGGACTTTTTCATCCAAGGACAGAATGGATACAGATTCTTTATCGCTACATTGCAAGATTTTAAATTTAAAAACTTCGCCAAATCGGTGAGGTTTTATTAGATAGAAAATTTAAAAAATTTTCAAAAAGGGTATTGACATTTGACTTAAAATGAGTATAATATAAGTATAAACAAAAAGGGAGTAGTCCTCTAATTTATGTGGCGTCAAGACAGCAAACAAAAGCTCGCTGCATGAAGTGCTAATTAGCATAGACAAGACTTTTTGGGAATTACCATGAAGTCTTGTTTTTTCTTTTTCAAGAGTTTCGTGGAAAAGGGGGTATTATAATGAAACTAACAACAAAAGGCAAGTTAAAATTTGCAACTTTAGTAGGATGTACACTTGCATCTGCCTGCGCTTTTGGTACATCAATTTATGGCACCTGTAAAATTGTTGATAGTGCCGTAGATTATCAAACAACAGCATGTATTTTGTATCGAGATGAACAATATGCAAAAATTGATGAAGCATATGCAAAAGGTGAATTTGATGATATCACTTATATCGTTAAATTCAAAGAAGTGGCCTCGCTCACTGATAAAGAACTTATTCTTAGTGGCATGCAAAACGGAAGTGAAAAAGTGCAAGCTTTATTAAAGGATGCAAACATAGGTTATTGGACAATTCCAGCGTTGTTAGCTATTCCATTAACTTTTGTAGCCGCCGCAGCGTCAGGCATTGCAGCAAAAACAACCTATGATTGCGAACTAGATTAAAAAGGTATAAATTATACGAAATAAAATATAAATTAAGGGAGAATTAAATTATGAAAAAAGGTATTATAAAGAAAATTACAACTTATGCTGCATGTGCTGCATTATTAGTACCAACAACAGTAGGACTCACTGCTTGTGGTAATATGGATATGATGGATATGCATTATACATTCCATTACGTTGTTATAGAAGAAAATGGCGAGCATGTATTACACAAAGTAAATAAATGGGCTGACTCTGAAAGCGAATCTGTTACTATTTCAACTCAATGCTGCGATAACTACATTTGGACTTCTTCAAATAGAGCAGTTTTGTATGAAAACAAACCTGAAGCAGCGGCTTACGACAGAGCATGTAGCCACGAAAGTGAATAATAAATCGTATATAGATTCAAAATTACAAATAAAAAATAAAAGGGCAGAAATTTAGCCTTTTTATTTTAATAAAAAATATTAAAAAAATAATAAATTAATAAAAAATAATTTTTAGATATTTTTGTCGATTTTTTTAATAATTTTCAAATTTAATTATTCATAAAATAAAATTAACGCGAATAAAATTAAAATATGAATTTTTTAGTCGATTTTTTTGCAAATAATTTTTCATCTTGCGTCTTTTTAGCGGCAATTTTTATTGCATTTATTCCTACACTAGAAAGTAAAATCGCTATTCCATTTGCGATGGACGCAGCAATTTGGGGAGCTAACGCACTTCCAGCGTGGCAAGCCTTTATTTTCGCCTATTTAGGCTCTATTTTGCCTTGTTTTTTGATTATTTTTGTTACACGCAAGCTTAAAACTCGCACAACTGGCTTTGTCATCGATAAATTTCGAAAAAAATATTCTATTAAAACTACAATTTTAGAAAATGAAAAATCTATTTTTAAAAAATATTTAATGCTTGCCACCTTTGTCGCACTTCCGCTACCTTTAACAGGGGTGTGGTCGGGTAGTATTTTGGCGGGTTTTTCTGATTTAAAATTATCTGGATGTTTTTTAAGCATAGGAATAGGGGCATTTCTTTCATGTTTCATTGTTACATTATTATGTTCTATATTTGAAAATTCCATAGGGTTTATTTTATTTTTTTCATTATTAATTATTATTTTATTTTTAATTTTTGAATTAATTTTCGATGTATTTAAATCACATAAAAAAAGAACGTAAACTACTAAATATTTTTTTTAAAATAAATGATAAAAATATTGTAGGCTTTTCATCATTTATTTAAAGAATAATGATACAAAAAAATATTCGCCATGCAAATATTGATATTTTTGCGTGGTACAAGCGCTGGGTGGTCACTAAGTTATAAGCTATTTATTAAAAAAGCTGAGTTATTTTATAACTCAACTTTTTTAACAAGTATGCCTTTACATATTATTTCCAAAATTTAATTATGGCAAAGCGTTTAATATAATATTGAACTGGAAGCAGGGTAATTATCAAAGCAATAGGATAAATTAAGGTAGCAAAATGCGACATAAATGTACTAGCATTCAAGCCAAATATGAAGTTTAGCCCTACCACAACTCCGCAATTTAAAATGGTTAAAGCCCACATTAAAAGTTGTGACATAGGCGGCTTAGGTTCCCAGCTCGTGTATCTCATTGCTGCTATTTTACAGCATACATCAATAAAACACAAGCCTGGTAATATGATATACAAGAAACTAGTGTTTGGATTAGTTAGTCCCTTTGTATACAAAACAGCAAAACATATAGCTGAAATTATACAGATTAAACTAAAAGTAAAAAGACTGACATTTAAGTTTATTTTATTAGTATTATGTTTTACAGTAGGGCGGTCATGCTCATAAACCTTAAACATAATTTGCTGTCCACGATAATGATCTTTAAGATCCTCATAATCGAATAATGCATCGCTGTCATCAGCAAGTTCACTTTCAGCGCCTTTACTTTTTGAATATAGCTTAGAAATTATCTCTTTATGGGATGGATCAATAGTCGCATCTCGTTTAGGGGCAGGAAGAGGAGCAGGCTCATGCATAATTTTAAGGCGAGGAGGCTCTATTTTTTTACTTTTAAGCACATCATCACTTGCCATGCGCGCAGTTATAAATACACCATCATCATTTTCAGATACTTCTTGTGTGTTTTGCTGCACTTTTGCAGGTGAAGAGGCTGCTTTAAATTCAAAATTAGCATTTTGGCTATACTTTTCTTTATTTTCAAGCAACGAAGTTTTAAAGGTTTCAAGTTTTTGCGCTCGTTTTTCTTCTGCAAGCTGCAAAGAACTGTCTTCATCTACCACGATTGCAATTTGATCCTCCGCAAAACTACGACGTTTTCTATATTTGTTAAAATCTTTTGTTATATCATAAATGCGCTTGTTATACTCGGAGTCACTTATCTCTTCCCGAGGCAAAAGTACAGCATCGTCATTTGTTTCTGCCTTAACCTCTGCTATTTCTGATTGCTCAGAAGTAACCGTCGATACATTTTCTTCAATGTTTTCTTGAATATTAGATTGCTCTTCAGTTTGAACTATGCGAATTTCTTGTACGATAGGGGCTTCCATAATATTTATTTGCTGTACGTTAATAGACTCTTGTATTGGCGCCTGCATAACTTCCTCTTTTGCACTTTCATGTATAGTGTCAAATTGTTCTACAGTTTCACTAGAAAATTTTTCATTTACATCTTCTTTAATAGGCTCTTCACTGACTTTTTCGCTTTCTTCAAGCATAGAAAAATCAAAATAGTCTTGCTCTACTTCGGCTTTTTCCTCCTCATCTACAGCATCGTACGTATATTGAGGTGCAGCTGCGATTGGCTCCTCCTTGATGACATTAGCAGTTTCAAAACTCGCTTGAATAGGGGAAGAATCCTCTGCTACAAAGTCATGAAAAACATCAATATGATTTTTGTCAAAATATTCTTTTAGTTCTGCAAAATATATTCTGCCTTTTTCTGTCAGACTATAATAACGACGATTAGGGCCTAAGTCACTCGAACGCATATATGAGGAAACTTGTCCCTGTTTTTCCATACGCGTAAGATTTGAATATACGCTAGGCTTTTTAAGATCTATTCGACCATTAGAACGATTTTTTATTTCAGAAATAATATCTAGACCATAAAAATCACGCTCCATTAAGCAATTTAAAATCAGATATGAAAGTTGACCTTTTGCATAAATGTCCATTTTATACCTCTATATCTCATAGTATAAAGCTAAAACGGCATATTGTCAAATATTTTGAGGCTATTATGCAAAATTTTTGCAATATATGGGGACTAGTATGCATTGCATACTAGTTGATTTGTTTTGTATACTTAGACAAAACATGATATAATAAAGCTATGAAATATAAGGTTATAAAATCAAAACGTAAAAGCATCTGCCTAAGTCTAAATGAAAAAGGCGAGCCGATAGTCAAAGCACCGATAAAAGTTTCAGATAAAGTTATTGAAGACTTTGTTTTATCTAAACAAAAATGGCTGGAAAAACAACTTAAAGCTCACGCAAAAATTGATGACTTTTCCTCAAAATTTGATTTTAAAAATAAAATATATCTTTTGGGGCAAGAACTAAAACTTGAAGAAGTTGATATGTCGCTACTCGCGCTGCAAGAAAACAAACTTGAGCGCAAATTAAGTTCGCTCTATCTTGAATATGCACATAAAATCTTGCCACAAATGGTAAAAGAAGTATTGGCCGAACACAATTTGCGATGTGCCAGCTTAAAAGTTTCCTCTTCACACCGAATTTGGGGGAGTTTTGACCGTAATCTTAACATGAAACTCAACTGGAGACTGGTACATCTGCCAAAGCCACTTATTAACTATGTGATTATTCATGAACTTTGCCATGGATTACAGCTTAACCACTCGCCAAAATTTTGGCAGCAGGTGAGTATACGCTGCCCGGAATATAAACAGCTTAAAAAGCAGCTTGAAATGTATAGTTTTTTATTGAAATAAATACAAAAAATACGAAGAATTTATGACTTCCTATAGTTAATTGTTAAAAGCAAGTTCGATTTTTCTCCTTCACCGCTGCCAGTACCGTCAGAGGAGTAGTTATCTTCGCCATCGCAATTTTCAGGATATCTCAAACTTAATCCAATTCTTTAGTTACGTTTTTATTAAATGTGAGCGAGTATTTTATATATAAAACCTTATGAAAATATATATTTATTGATTCAATTTTATAAATACTGGAAGGGTTCCTCTTTTACATAATTTCATTCTTTCTTTTGGCTTATTTTTACATATGGCATACATAATTCAATAGGGTATTTAATAACGCCCCTCATATAAGAGGGGAGCTTCAGTTTCTCTGAGTTTTACATTTTTTTGATAACATTAGTTTTTATAAAATCAAGACGCTTTTATGCTTCATTTAGCCAATGCAAAAATCGTTTTAATTGAGAAGTAGGGGCAATAGCAAAAATACCTAAAAATGGTTATTAAAGATGTATTTAAAGGCATAAATATGCCGACTTTAAAAATTGGGGATAGGCGATTTAACTAGTATGCAACCTTTACTATCTATGCGTAAAACTCTAGTTTTTAGAATACATAACACATAATAGCCTTATAATTCCGACTAGTATGTTATTTTTTAATAACTTTAAAATAAGCTATTTTGTTAAACAAAGATTAACAAAATAGCTTATTTCATTTCAATTAATTGATCTACCATTTTTCTATAACCATAAAGATTATTTCCGCAAATTTTATCTGTAAATATTGTTTTATCTGGGTTGATTAATGATGGTATCTGCTTTATATCAATCATAGTTAAATAATTAATTATATTTATAAACGAATCAGTTGCGTTACTAGTAAACAAATTGTTTGGACAAGCACACAATATGCTTTCTACAAAAATTTGATTTGGTATGCATTTATTTGCATTATAATAAATTACGTTAAATAATTTAATTAGATTTTTTAAAATTTCTCCACCTATTTGCTCTGCCTTTTCATCAATTTTTTGAATACGAAAATCAATATCTAAAGGTAAAAACCCTTGTTTTGAATCTATAAAATATTTGTATTCGCTACCGTTATATAAAACTGGATAAATAAAAATTTGCGTATTAGAGCCTATATCTTCCTTTCCAATAATTCTTATTCTTTTTCCCTCATTATATACCATAGAAGTTTGGCTTAATTGATTTGCAAAAGCATAGGTCAAATCTTCTGATAAACTTAAAATATTATATTTTTCAGGATTGATCGCCTTTGGAATATACTGTGGTTCAGGTTCATCCTTTTTCTTCTTTTTTCTCTTGCGTTTTTTGTCGTCCTTTCTATGTTTCCACGCATAAACAATTTTATCTTTCCATTTTTTCCATAATACCGTGTTCGTAAGAGTATTAATTTCTAGCTGAGCGCTATCAATACCTAAAAAATATATAAAAGGAGAAATGTCAGTAAGTCCACCTGTCAAAACTTCATTAACTGGCTGCAAAATCACATTGTTAAAACTGACAAATGGATTGTTTTTTGATAATTCCTCAATTGCAAGAGAGATTAAAGTAAAAACCTTATCATTTATTGTATCTATAAATTGTGAATTTGAAGACCTAGTTATGCCTTCAAGCATCTCTCTATTGATTAAATTCCCCTTCATAGTTTTCTCCTACTTTTTAACTGGAAAGATTTGGCTTTTTCCTCCCATATATCCTTGAAGTGCCTTAGGAATATTGACACTTCCATCTGCGTTATAATTATTCTCTAAAAATGCGATAAGCATACGAGGCGGTGCAACAACCGTGTTATTAAGAGTATGAGCTAGAATAGAGCCATTAGCTGTTTTAAATTTTATGCCTAATCTGCGCGCTTGAGCATCACCTAGATTTGAGCATGAACAAACCTCAAAATATTTGCGTTGACGAGGGCTCCAAGCCTCAATATCGCAAGATTTAATTTTTAAA